>CAZOKL010000006.1:21078-28847 GCA_964580305.1 uncultured Bacteroides sp. | reverse complement strand
CCTAAAAATCGGCCGCAAAAGGCATAAAAAACAGCTTTGTAAGATATTTTGGAAACTGGTCCGGCAAAAAGGAAAGCAATGTCGGTCATGAAATGGCAGACCAGTTGATGTTGGTCTTCCGGAGGGCTTTCAGTTGCGTCCACAGAATGGCGTTTTGAGGATTGCTTTCAGTTGGGTCGCTGTCAACAATGGCCTGGGCAATTTCACGGACATATTGCAGGAGTTGGCCGTCGCGGGCAATGTCTGCGATGCGCAAATCAAAAGCGATGCCACTTTGCTGGGTTCCTTCCAAATCGCCGGGGCCGCGCAGTTTCAGGTCTGCTTCGGCAATTTCAAATCCATCATTTGAATTGACCATGATTTCGATGCGCTTGCGCGTGTCTTCGCTGAGCTTGTAGCCGGTGACGAGGATGCAGTATGACTGGTCGGCCCCCCGGCCCACACGGCCCCGCAGCTGGTGGAGTTGTGAGAGGCCGAAGCGCTCGGCGTTTTCAATGACCATGACCGATGCATTGGGCACATTGACACCAACTTCAATCACCGTTGTGGCCACCATGATTTGTGTCTTGCCGGTGACGAAGCGCTGCATTTCCTCTTCTTTGTCTGCCGGCCGCATCTTTCCGTGCACCTTGCTGACTTTATATTCGGGAAACTCGGCACAGATGTGCTCGTAGCCTTCTTCCAGATTCTTGATGTCCATCTTTTCGCTTTCCTGGATGAGCGGGTAGACGATGTATACCTGGCGTCCTTCCTGGATTTGCTTGCGGATGGAATTGTAGAGGCTTGCCCTGCGGTTGTCAAACTGGTGTATGGTCTGGATGGGTTTCCGTCCTGGCGGGAGTTCGTCAATGACAGAGACGTCGAGGTCTCCATAGAGCGTCATGGCCAGTGTGCGCGGGATGGGGGTGGCCGTCATCACTAACACATGGGGCGGCCGGGTGTTTTTGCTCCACAGTTTGGCCCTTTGTGCCACACCGAAGCGGTGCTGCTCGTCAATGACAACCATGCCCAGGGCTGAGAAGTGGACCGTATCTTCGAGCACGGCATGTGTGCCGATGAGGATGTGCGTCTCGCCCAGAGTCAGCGAGCGCAGGATGGCTTCGCGCTTCTTGCCTTTTATGGAGCCGGTCAGCAGTTCCACCCTCACGGGCATCGAGCTCAGCAGCTTGCGTATGGTTTCATGGTGCTGTGAGGCGAGGATTTCGGTCGGAGCCATCAAACATGTCTGGTAGCCGTTGTCCAATGCGATGAGCATGCTCATCAGGGCAACGAGTGTCTTGCCGCTGCCCACGTCGCCTTGCAGCAGGCGGTTCATCTGCTGCCCGCTGCCCATGTCGCGTCTTATTTCTTTGATGACGCGTTTTTGTGCTCCTGTGAGTTCAAAGGGCAGATGCTTGTTGTAGAACGTGTTGAATATGTCGCCCACACGGTTGAACACGAAGCCGTTGTATTTGCGTGCGCGGTCTTTGGCATAGCGGAGGATGTTCAGTTGCACGTAGAAGAGCTCTTCAAACTTCAGGCGATATTGTGCCCGGCGGAGTGATTCGGGTGTGTGCGGAAAGTGGATGGTGCGCAACGCCTCATCGAGCGGCATCAGTTGATGTTGTTTGACGAGCCATTCGGGCAAAGTTTCCGGCAAAGGCTCTTTCAGCAAGGCGAGCAGGTTGGCTGTCAGTTTTCCCAGGGCATGTGAGTTCAGCCCGCTGCGTTTCATGCGCTCGGTCGTGTTGTAGTATGGTTGGAGCCCCATGTTGGAGAGCACCAGTCCTTCTGCCGGGTCGATGTCGGGATGGGCGATGTTGATGCGTCCGTTGAAGACGGTCGGTTTGCCAAAGATGATGTATGTTGTGTGGGGTTTGTATCGCCCCGTCAGATATTTGATGCCTTGAAACCATACGAGGTCCACCACTCCTGTGCCGTCGGAGAAGTGGGCGACAAGCCTGCGTTGCCGTCCCTCGCCGAAAGTTTCGAAGCTGAGTATTTCACCTTTCAGCTGGATGTAAGGCATGTTGCCGTCTATTTCGTGTATGTAGTACAAACGGCTTCGGTCGACATATTTATAAGGAAAATAGTAAAGCAGGTCATGCATGGAGCAGACAGACAGTTCTTTATTCAGAACGGCAGCCCGTTGAGGCCCCACCCCGGGCAAGTATGTGATATCGCGTGACCTTAAATCGAACATCCTGTCAATGCTTCTGCTACTTTTATGTCAAAAGGTGTTGTTATTTTAATATTCTCGCGATTGCCCGGCACCAGTGTCACGGGAGTGCCTGCGGCTTCCACCACCGACGCGTCGTCAGTGAACGCTGTGGAATAGGGTTGTTGATAGGCCTTCTTCAGAAGGGTTGCATCAAACACCTGTGGGGTTTGTACGAGTTTATAAGCCATGCGGTCCACGGTCACGCTGTCGTGGGCATGTAGTTGTCTGAGGGTTTCCACAACGTCAGTCACGGGGATGACGGCTCCGTGCACAGCCGCTTCCCGATAGCATGCTGCGATGACTTCTTGGGAGACAAACGGGCGCACCCCGTCATGTATGCCCACAATGCCTTCACCGTCCACCAGAGCCAGTCCGTTTTTCACCGAATGAAAGCGGGTATTTCCTCCGTCTGCTATGCGATGGGGGACGTTGAACATATAATTGTGGCACAGCTCGTGCCAATAGTTCTGTTGGTCAACAGGCAGTACCACAATTATATTCATTCCTGTGTCATAGGCATGGAAGGCTTCAATGGTGTGCATCAGCACCGGTTTCCCCCCGATGGGAAGAAACTGCTTGGGGATGTCGGTTCCCATGCGGAGCCCTTTGCCTCCGGCCACAATGACAACATATTTTTTCATGCGAGCAACATTCCGGCTTTGACTTCATCGGCTTTTTCTTTGCCGGCGAGTTTGGTGACAATGGCAAATCCGAAATCGAAGGCTGCACCCGGCCCTTTGCCGGTGATGAAGTTGGCATCTTGCTCCACCATGGCTCCTGTTGTGTGTGCTCCTTCCAGATATTTCTCAAAGCCCGGATAGCAGGTGGCATTCTTATCTTTCAGTATGCCTAATTGACCATAGACCATGGGGGCGGCGCAGATGGCAGACAGGGGACGTCCGGCAGCGCTGAAGTTAAGGATGATTTCACGCAAACCTTCGTGGGCCGCAAGGTTGGTTGCACCGGGCAGCCCGCCGGGGAGAACCAGCATTGCACCTTCGCGTTCGATGGTTGCTGCATCAAAAAGCATATCAGCCTTCACGGGCACTCCATGTGCTCCGGTGACAGTTTCCTGTCCTGTTACGGACACTGTTTGGATGGCTAAACCGGCACGACGTGCGATGTCGACCACGGACAGGGCTTCGACTTCCTCAAAGCCTTCAGCTAAAAAGAGATAAATGTTTTTCATAACTATCGGAGTTTAAAATAGTAAGTGATTGTTCCTGTTTGGTTGTTAATGTCGTCAGTGACATTGAAGCGTGCTTTGCGTGCTGCTTCTTCGGCTGCCCGTCTTAGGGCTGTGCTCACTGTGTTGGTGCGTTTGTTGATGCTGGTGCTGATGACTCGTCCTGCCGGATTGACAACGATGGTCACCACGACGCGTCCTTCGTCTTGCACATTATAGACGGGGATGGGGAGGGAGCCGTCAAGCGAACGTCCGTTCAAGTCCCAGCTGCCTATCCCGCCTGCTCCGACCGATTTTCCGATGCTCCCGTTGCCTGTCTGGGTGCCTTGGATTCCGCTACCTGAAGAACTGGTGCCTTGGTTGCCCATACTTGTGCCTTTGCCAAATGCTCCGGCTATCTTCCTGGATGCTTCTTCCGCAGCCGCTTTTCTTTCTGCGGCAAGTTTCTCGGCTGCAATCTGTTCAGGAGTCTTGGCCGGGTGTTCGGGTGTTTCTGTTTGCTTTTTGGTTTCTTGCTTGGAGGCTTCAGCTTTCTTCTGTGGTTTCAAGGTCACGGTTTCTTCCTGGTCTTGGGTAATCAAGTCCTGTTCTGATGGTTCTTCGGGTGCTGTTTCCTCAGGAATCATTTCAAGTTGTGGTTCGTCAAGCACATCCACTTCGGTCAGCGTGTAGGGGGCGGCATTGCCTTGTGACAGTTCCACATCGCCCAGCATGACAGGCACACCGCTTTCTCCTTCTTGTCTGCTGGCCTTGATGGTGAAGGCAAACAAGATGAACAAAACGATGAGGTGGACTGTCACCGTACCTATAATTCCTTGCAGGCGGTTATTCTTCATTTACTTTTCAGGCGGGCGCGTTGCCAGCACCATTTTATATTGATTTTCATTTGCAATATTCAGCACTCTGACAATCTCTCCATAAGGCACAGATTCGTCGGCATAGAGAGCCACGTACATGTTGGGTTCGCGTTCGGCACAGGCTTTTAAGAACTCAGGCAGTTCATCAAGTGTGACAGGCATTTCAGCTTCGTTGCCAAACCCGGCATAATAGTTCAGCCCTTTGTCAATGATGACCCGTGTGAGCGGTTTGGCTGAAGTCTGTTGCTTGCCTTGGGGCAGAAGCACCTTGATGGCATTGGGTGACACCATTGTGGATGTAATCATGAAGAAAATCAGCAACAGGAAGATGATGTCCGTCATTGAAGCCATGCTGAATGCAGCCTCGATATGGGTTTTCCGCTTTAATGCCATAGGCTCAGTCTCTAACAGGTTCGTTGAGCAAATCCATGAAAGCAAGGGTCTTGGCCTCCAGCTTGTTGACCACTGTGTCGACTTTTGCCACAAGATAATTGTAGGCAAAGAGTGAAGGGATGCCCACAATCAGGCCGCCCACAGTGGTAATCATGGCTTCATAGATGCCGTTTGAGAGCAATGTGATGTCTATGTTGTTGCCGGCATTAGCCATGTCCCAGAAACAAGTCACCATTCCGGTGACTGTGCCCAGGAAGCCCAACATAGGTGCTCCTCCGGCTACGGTGGCGATGACCGGAAGCCGTCGTTCCAGCAGGCCTACTTCAATGTTGCCGGCATTTTCAATGGCTGCCTGTACGTCAGCCACCGGCCGTCCGATACGCATGATGCCTTTTTCAATCATGCGCGAAGCCGGCGTGTTTGTCATGCGGCAATAGTTGATGGCCGATTTCAGTTCTCCACTTTGAATGTAGTCACGCATGCGCTCAATGAAAAGAGGGTCTTCCTTTTCGGCTTTGCGAATCACGGCCCAGCGTTCGAAAAAGACATAAACACACAGTACTGACAATGCAGCCAGCACAATCATAATCCAGCCACCTTTTGTGGCCATGTCCCAAAGATTCATTTCCGGCTCTACGGTGGTCACTGGTGTCAGAATGGGGTTGTCTGTGCTCACAGCTGAAGTCACCCCTTGGGCAACTTGTGCCAGAATTAAAGTTATATTCATGAGTTGAGGCATTTTTTATATTCTTCGATGGTGGATTTCAGTCCCAGATAGAGTGCGTCACAAATGAGCGCGTGTCCGACAGACACTTCGTCAAACCAGGGGATTTGCCGGTGAAAATAAGTCAGGCTTTCCAGGTTAAAACCATGACCGGCATTGAGTCCTAATCCCAGCGAACGGGCATGATGTGCAGCCTTCACAAAGGGTGACACGGCTTCTTCTCTGTTTTTTGGATATAGTGATGCATAAGGCTCGGTGTTGAGTTCCACGCGGTCGGTGCCGGCCTTGGCTGCATAATCAAGCATTTCCGGCTCAGTGCCGACAAAGACTGATGTGCGGATACCCGCTTTCTTGAATGTTTCAATCACTTCAGTCAGGAAATCGAAATGTGCTTTCGTGTTCCATCCGGCATTAGAAGTGAGCTGGTCGGGCACAAGTGTCACTTGGGTGGGCTTGGTCTTCAGTATCAGGTCGATGAATTCGCTGCTGGGATAGCCTTCTACGTTGAATTCTGTGTGGAGCACGCCGCGGAGGTCGAACACGTCAGTGTGGCGGATGTGCCGTTCGTCAGGGTACGGATGGACAGTTATGCCGTCGGCACCGAACGATTCGCAGGTCAAAGCCACGTTCACAACGTTTGGATTATTGCCACCTCGGGCGTTGCGTAAGGTGGCCACCCTATTGAGGTTTACACTCAACTTTGTCATAGTTCCAATAGTCTGTTTTAAAAAAAGTGTATCTTTGTAGCTAATTCGTAAGTGCAAATGTAATAGGTTTCTATGGAAAAGCGACCATTTGCATGGAAAAGAATGATAAATTAAAGTAAAACAAAACAGCCTTTCCCTATGAGATTTGTCCTTTTTGGAAACACCTATCAGACAAAAAAGGCCAGCCATATTGAACAGTTGCTGGCTGTGCTTCATCGTCCGCAAAATGAGATTTACATGGATCGTCCTTTTTATGAGTTCGTCAAACAGAAGCTGGGGCTTCCTTTTGAGCCAGATGGCATCTTTGATGACGGAGACTTCACGGCCGATTTGGCCATCAGCATGGGGGGAGACGGCACATTCTTGAAGGCGGCCAGCCGCATAGGGAACAAAAGCATTCCCATCGTGGGTGTCAATACTGGGCGTTTGGGCTTTCTGGCCGACATCCTGCCGGAAGAGATTGAGCCGGCGTTTGAGAACATCATGAAAGGCGACTATCATGTGCAGGAGAGGAAAGTGTTGCAGATTGAGTGCGAAGGACAAGCATTGAAGGGCTATCCTTTTGCCCTGAATGAGGTGGCAGTGCTCAAGCGTGACAGCTCGTCGATGATTAACATTCATACGACACTTAACGGCCAATATCTGACTACATACCTGGCTGACGGACTGATTGTGGCCACGCCTACGGGGTCGACGGCCTATTCACTGAGTGTCGGTGGCCCCATCATGGTGCCGCAGTCGGGCATACTGTCTTTGACGCCGGTGGCTCCTCACAGCCTGAATCTGCGTCCCATTGTGGTGCGTGACGACTATGAAATCATGCTCGACATTGAAAGCCGGAGTCACAATTTTCTCGTGGCCATTGACGGCCGGAGTGAAGGCCTGCCAGAAGGCACGCGCCTCATGATTCGTCGGGCACCATACACCATAAAGCTCGTGCAGCAGGCAGGACATACGTTTTTTACGACACTGCGGGAAAAGATGATGTGGGGAGCTGACAAGCGTTGACCACTTCGGCGGTTGCGAAACAGAGATTGTCATGAAAAATGGCATGTGACAATGAATGAAACACATTCATTTCGCATGCCATTTTTTTGTCTTCAGGAGGAGTCTGATGCTCCGCTTCTGATGTATGGTATAAAAGCCGCACTGGTATGATACGATGAAACTCCGAGTAATAAGATTTGAGAGCTCATCCCCTTTGTAATCCACCGGCTTAAAAGCTACCCGAAGGCGTGGCCCGCCATTGGAGATCGAAGCGTATCTCGGTATTTCAGTGTAATTGATGAGTTTCCCAGTTCAACCAATGCGGCTCATCTTTTTTCTTTGTACAAAAATAGAAATAATATTGTAATGTTGCAAGGTTTGTCCCTAAAAATCTTCCGTGTCGGGCACTTTTGATGTGATAAATGTGTTTTCATGGATGGATGCAGACAGGCTTAGGGAGAGGTAAAGGGCAGGCGTGGGCGGAAAGGAAGGCGCCCGACCACGGAAAGGAGGGCGTCCACGGACGGAAAGGAGTCCGCTCAGGCTTATCCTTATAGGTCGTTAACTGCTTGCATCAGACCACTGTGCGTGATGCTTCGAAACGTGGAAATCATATTCATGAACTCATCATGAGTGTGAGCATAAGCATAAAAAATCGCGAATATGAGGAAGTCATAATCGCGATTCTGAAGATGAGTGATGGCATGGCTTGTGT
>CAZOKL010000006.1:15135-20978 GCA_964580305.1 uncultured Bacteroides sp. | reverse complement strand
ATAGTATATCAGAGTGCATGCAGCGTTTTCATGAGTTGTTCTCCCAACCCGATGGTGTAACCTTGCATGACGAAGACCACCCGATTGAATGTGTCGGCCACGATAAAGATGGGTAATCCTTGCTTTTCATCAAGCTTCATTCTGTCGATGAGGTCTTGGCGAATGATGCCATCAGAGTCGATGCCCCAGGTGACGTGTTTGGGCATTGCCGGGAGTCCGGCTGTGCCCACTTTGTCCAATCGGTCTCTGTCCGGGAAAAGCAGCACCATCGGGTGTCCCAGTTTGTCAAACTCGTCAGCACATGCGGCAATGTCGCGCAGTGCATGGTTTGACGGCTCTTGACCGTCAAGCAGACCGAGAACATAATAACCGCGTCCGGTGGCTGACAGTAAGGACGTTTCCTGTTTGCCGTCTTTCGGAGTGAAGAGGCTTTCCGAATTGAAATTGCCGATGACTTGCACCGCATTTGGGACCTTGCGAAGGGTGAGGTCGATGGTCGTCTGTCCGTCCGTCTGCACAGTGAAAAATGTCAGGTGCGCCAGCACATCCCCGTTGGCAAGTCGTGTGCCTGTGGTCAGGACATAGTCTCCGGCATCAAGTGTTGTGCCATTGCGCAGCAGGGAACTCCATGTCGTGCCCGTTTCAGGATAGTTGAGCAGTTGCAATCGTCCTTTCTCCAGCCGTGACAGTGTGAAGTGGTTGTAATATTTTGCGTCGTCCAGCCAAGTAGTTGGTGTGTAGCGTGCCATGAGTATGCCTGTGCCTTGTGAGGCTGTGTTTTCTGCTGATTCTGTGAAGAGATTGATGTCAACGGGTTTTCCATGGCGATAATATTGCACTTTGCCTGTGACTTCGTCGATGCGTGCTGGTATGCCAAGACTGCGTGCTGCGGCCACGAAGAAGATTTGCAGCGAGAAGTCATCAGCTACGCGAGCTTCGCAGACACCTGCCGGTGACATGGGAATGCGTTGCGGATTCCAGGCGGACAGTAGACGGATGTGTGTGCGGCACCAGTCGGCCAGCAGACGTGCTGGTTCGCGTCGTATGGCATCGATGTCTTCGGAACTGAAGGCTTGAGTAATGCTCTCTCGATAAGGTAATATCATTTCATTGGCAACACGCGGATTCAGGAGGTAGCGGTCATAAACTTCCTGTGGACAGTCGGAAGGTATAGCCGGGCGAAGTGTGAAATGTTCATGGAGTGTGCGCAGTTCCACGTCGCGCAAGTCTTTTTCCGAAAGCACACGCAGCAAGCGCACGGCCAGGTCGCGTTCTTCGGGTTTAGCTTGCTCAAGGAATGTCATGATGGTGGCATAATTGCCTCGTGCCGCGGTGATAAGTGGTACGACATCGGTCGCTTTATAACCATTCTTTTCAGCAAATTGTTTGTTTTGTTCCTCTGTGGGAAATGTAGCGATATAGGCATGACGGATGGAGTCTTCTCTGGCAAAGCGTCGGTCGTTTTCTGCACGCTGTTCTGGTGTTACATCGGGGATATATGCTTTTTCCACGGGCACGGTGATGTCCAGCTCCGTCTGTTTCGTGTGTTCGGTAGCCAGTGTGATGGTAAGTTCTTTGTCTTTCCCGAAAGAACATTGTTTGAATCCGAAGAGGCCGTCGTCTGTTGAGGCCCACACAAGCATATCACCCAATCCGGCGGTGAGGGATGCCTTTCCTTGGGCATCGGTAGTTTTTGTGGCGACTGTGTAAAATTCGGCATAGTTATAGAGTTTAAATTCCACCAATGCTCCTTCCGCAGGTTTTCCGTCCGGACTTACCACGGTAACGGTGGCTGTCGCTGTGTCAGCATAGTTGCCGATGACACTGATTTCCGTATAGTTGTCAGTCATCTCCATGACTTCTTCTGGGCCGTGGTAGTGCCCGAACACTTTGGTGTGCATCAGCATGCCGCGGCTGGCTGGAGCGTTAAACCAGGCTAAGTCAAGAACCGGCTCTGGCTCGCAGGCACCCAGGAAGTGCCACTTTCCGTCTACCCACACTTCCACCCAAGCGTGATTGTCGTCTGTGTGTGCCCATCGGGGAGTGTACACTTGCCGGGCTGGTATACCCATGGCACGGAATGCACTCACAGCAAAGGTGGATTCTTCGCCGCAACGTCCGTAAGCTGTGCGTACGGAGGCCAGCGGTGCACTTGTCCGCATGTCTGAAGGTGTATAGGATACTTTCTCGTGACACCAATGGTTGATTTCAAGAACAGCTTCTTTTAAAGACATGTGTTCGATGCGTGGTTTCAGCTCGCGATAGAATACCATTCGTGCAGAGTCCAGATTTTCATTGTTGACCCGATATGGGAGTACGAAGTGGCGGAATTCCCGCTCCGGAATGTCTCTGCCCCAAGGCATTTCAGCCCGTGCACGTAGTGCTGCTTTCACGTGGGCCAGGTGGAACTTCCCCGGATAGTCAGTCAAATCGCCCAACGGCATGTAGGCATACATGAAGCGCATGGCTTCGTTTTCTTCACTTGTCAGTTCTTGAGTAAACACATCAAAGATGTGTGTGTCTTTTAAGATTTCCTTTCGTTTTTCAAAGGATAGCTTCATTTCTTTTCGTTCATTGGCATCAGAGATGAAATGATTCCGGCATGCAGAAAGAAGCATTGTGAGTAAGACTCCCCACATAAACACTGTACGATACATAAATTTATTAGGTCTTTAGTTTTATGTTAAAAGGCGTATGGTCTTTAATTCTTCAAAGATAAGCATATCTCTTTAGAAAGAAGTGTATGGAGTTTATATAGTTTGGGTCGGAGCGAAATTGGGTAGATGGTTTGAACAAACTTATTATTCTTAAACATTTTTTGCCATGTTATCTCTTTTTATTTGCAGAAATATGCATTATCTTTGCATGGCAGTTGAGAAGGAATGGTGGTAGCAATGTGTTAATTGCATCACTGGAAGCTCAATACTTGCTAATGCATTTTTCTCTCTCTATATATAAATTAATTGTAATATCCTGTTTGGGCTTGTGAAAGTCTAAACAGGATTCCTTTTTGTAAAAGGAGTATCTTATACTCATAACAAAAAAACATTTAAAACGCTGTGTAACCTGTGTTTTTTTGTTTTTTTAGTATCACCTCTCGTAGAGAATGCGTATTTTTGCGACAAAAGTTTTAATTAATAAAAACAAATATCAAGGATGAGAAAAACATTGTTTATGAGCTTAATGCTCTTGCTCGTATGCACGGTGGCGTGCATGGCACAAATGCAAGATCCGGTTCATTTCAAATCGGAATTAAAACAAATCTCAGGCACGGAAGCCGAGATTGTTTTTACGGCAACAATCGATGACGGTTGGCATGTCTACTCGACTGACCTTCCTGATGGTGGTCCCATTTCTGCTACGTTTAATGTAGACAAGATTGATGGTGCAGAGTTGGTAGGCAAATTGACTCCCGTGGGCAAAGAGGAAAACAAGTTTGATCAGATGTTCCAAATGCAGGTTCGTTTCTTCGAGCACAATGCACAGTTCGTACAGAAGATAAAGATAACGGGTGCAACTTTCGCAATTGAAGGTTATATGCAGTATGGGGCTTGTAACGATCAAAACTGTTTGCCGCCAACCGATGTGAATTTCTCATTTACAGGTAAGGGTGAAGGAAAAGCGGCTGCAGCAACTCCCGTTTCGGATGTAAGTAAGGAAAACGTGACAGCAGAATCTACAACGACTGAGGTTTCGGCTTCAGAAGAAACCTTGGTTACAACTGTTGCAAATGTATCTGTTTCTGGAGATTCTGATTATTGGACGCCGGTAATCAAAGAGTTGAATGCTTTTGGTGAACATATAGAGTCATCCGATACTTCTTGGTTATATATATTTTTTGCCGGATTCTTAGGTGGTTTGATCGCTCTATTTACGCCTTGTGTATGGCCCATTATCCCGATGACGGTAAGTTTCTTCTTGAAACGTTCTGGTGACAAGAAGAAAGGTATTCGTGACGCGTGGACTTACGGTGCTTCTATTGTTGTGATATATGTGGCTTTAGGTCTTGCCATTACATTGATATTCGGCGCTAGTGCATTAAATTCTCTTTCGACTAACGCCATTTTCAACCTCTTTTTCTTCTTGCTGTTGGTTGTGTTTGCTGCCTCTTTTTTTGGCGCATTTGAAATCACGCTGCCGTCTTCATGGAGTACGGCTGTGGACAGCAAGGCTGAAAAGGCTGGCGGACTGTTGGGTATATTCTTGATGGCTTTTACGCTTTCGTTGGTGTCTTTCTCCTGCACAGGTCCTATCATCGGTTTCTTGTTGGTGGAAGTATCTACGACGGGCAGCATTGTGGCTCCGGCCATCGGCATGCTTGGTTTTGCCATTGCGTTGGCATTGCCGTTTACGCTGTTTGCCATGTTTCCTTCTTGGCTGAAATCAATGCCAAAGTCCGGTGGATGGATGAATGTCATCAAAGTTGTACTTGGTTTCATTGAATTGGCATTTGCCTTGAAGTTCCTCTCTGTGGCCGATATGGCTTATGGCTGGCGTATTCTTGACCGCGAAACTTTCTTGTCTTTGTGGATTGCCATCTTTGGTCTGTTGGGTGTTTATCTTTTGGGTGGCATCAAATTTCCGCATGACGATGATGAGAACAAAGTGAGCGTGCCGCGTTTTTTCCTCGGATTGATTTCTATAGCATTCACGGTATATATGATTCCCGGTTTGTGGGGGGCTCCGTTGAAGGCTATCAGTGCTTTTGCTCCTCCCAGCAGTACGCAAGACTTTAACCAATATGTAGCGAAGGAAGTGCATGCTCAGTTCACGAATTATGAAGAAGGTATGAATTATGCCAAGCAGGTTGGCAAACCTGTGATGGTGGACTTCACTGGGTGGGGTTGCGTGAACTGCCGTGAGATGGAATCCAAGGTTTGGATTGACCCGAAGGTGCGTGATATTATGATAAATGATTACGTCTTGATATCTCTCTACGTGGATGAGAAAGAAAGACTGCCAGAGAAGGTCACAGTGGAAGAAAATGGTCAGACTCGCATTCTGCGTACCGTTGGTGACAAGTGGAGTTATCTGCAACGTGTGAAATTTGGTGCGAATGCTCAGCCGTTTTACGTTCTGCTCGATAACGAAGGCAAACCTTTGAACGGTTCTTATTCACACGATGAAGACGTGGACAAATACATCGAATTCTTGCAGACCGGTCTGGATAATTATAAGAAAGGAAACAAGTAAGCTCTAAAAGTCTATCCTAATTATATAATCAGCATGTTAGATTTAGCAGAAAGAAAACAAATCATAGCCCTGATGCAGCGTGAGGTGGTGCCTGCCATAGGTTGCACGGAGCCGGTAGCAGTGGCTCTGTGTGTGGCTAAGGCTACGGAGACACTCGGTTGCTTGCCAGAACGCATTTCATTATATTTGAGTGCAAATATCTTGAAGAATGCAATGGGTGTGGGTATCCCAGGAACGGAGATGATTGGTTTGCCTATTGCTGTAGCATTGGGAGCTTTGATCGGCAAGTCTGAATATCAGCTTGAAGTGTTGAAAGACTCTACACCTGATGCTGTGGAGAAAGGGAAAGCTTTCATTGCTGAAAAACGCATCAGTATTTCGCTGAAAGAGAATATCACGGAAAAACTTTATATCGAAGTTATCTGCGAAGCTGGAGATCATGCATCGAAGGCTATCATTTCCGGAGGGCACACGAACTTTGTCTATGTTGCTAAAGACGACACAGTGTTGTTCGACAGACAAAATGGCGCGCAAGCTGAGGCTGAAGGTAAGGACGTTGAACTCACATTCCGTAAAGTCTATGACTTTGCGATGACGACTCCGCTGGATGAAATTGAGTTCATTATGGAAGCCAAACGTCTGAACAAGGC
>CAZOKL010000006.1:0-15035 GCA_964580305.1 uncultured Bacteroides sp. | reverse complement strand
AGCCATGAAGAATTGGTGCGTGCCTTGACGTTGAGCCATCTGACTGTCATTTACATCAAGCAAAGTTTGGGACGTCTTTCTGCGCTGTGCGGTTGCGTGGTGGCTGCGACCGGTTCGGCTTGTGGCGTTACTTACCTGATGGGTGGTAACTATGACCAGACAGTGTATGCTGTCAAAAATATGGTGGCCAATCTGACAGGTATGCTCTGTGATGGAGCCAAACCGAGCTGTGCCATGAAGTTGGTTACAGGCGTGTCTACAGCTGTGCTTTCTGCCATGATGGCTATGCAGCAACGTTACGTGACGTCAGTAGAAGGCATCATTGACGACGATGTGGACAAGTGCATTAGCAACATGACGCGCATCGGTTCAGTGGGCATGAATGAGACTGATAACCTCGTGCTCGATATCATGACACACAAAGGCTGTTGACTTCGAGCGGTATCATTGCGAGTATCATAAAAAAGGTTGTTTCCAGAGACGGAGGCAACCTTTTTTGTTGTTTCTTTGCGCACGATTTTGAAAAGAACTTTTATTAAAAACAAACGCAATGAAAAAAGGACTTTATGCTTTGTCTTTCGGGACATTTGGTCTGGGCATTGCCGAATACATCATGATGAGTATCTTGCCTGATGTGGCAGCTGATTTCGGCATATCTCTGCCTGAAACCGGACATTTGATTTCTGCTTATGCGTTGGGAGTGTGTGTGGGTGCGCCATTGATGGTCATCATCACTCATAACTGGCCTTTGCGTCGCATCCTGTTTGCTTTGATGACAGTGTTCATTGTGGGCAACTTTGTCACGACCATTTCACCCAACTATGGACTCACACTCTGTGCCCGCTTCATCGCTGGCGTCCCTCACGGTGCCTATTTCGGGACAGGTGTCATTATCGCCAACTGCCTGGCTGAGAAGGGAAAAAGTACGTCGGCTGTGGCCACGATGATGATGGGCATGACGGTGGCCAACTTGATGGGCGTTCCATTGGGCAACCTGCTGGGACATTATCTCTCCTGGCGCGTGGTGTTTGCTTTTGCTACGGTGTGGGGCTTGGTGACGACATGGTTCATCTATCGCTGGATTCCCGTTCTGCCTGCCATGCCCAAGACAAATCTGAAAGGGCAGTTTCGTTTCCTGAAGAAACCACAGCCTTGGTTGTTGATTGCGGCCACGATGTTGGGCAATGGTGGCATCTTTTGTTGGTATAGCTATGTGAATCCGCTGATGACTGATGTGTCTGGGTTTCACGTTGGTGTAATGCCCGTGCTGATGCTCCTGGCCGGCAGTAGCATGTGTGTGGGTAACTATCTGGGCGGCACGCTGTCTGACCGTTTTTCGCCTTCTGTCGTGTCCATGTGCACGCAGTTTCTAGCCTGTCTTTCATTGCTCTTGATATTTTTTCTGGCATCATATTCTTGGATTTCTCTGCTGCTCATGTGTGTGTGCACGGGCAGTCTCTTCGCTTCGTCGTCACCTCAGCAGTTACTCCTGTTGCGTCACTCCCCAGGTGGAGAACTTATGGGCGGAGCAATGGTGCAACTGGCTTTCAATTTGGGCAATGCCATGGGTGCGTTTTTCGGCGGTCTGCCGATTGATGCCGGGCTGGGTGTGGAATATTCGGCCTTGGTCGGTTCGACCTTTGCCTTGCTGGGCACAGGCGTGTTCGTGTTCTTCAATTACCGTCTCCGGCAGGCTTAGACATTGGCGCGGATGTCAGATTTTCAAAAATACATAAATACGCATCTAAAAACAATCGGATGCGGCCCCGTTTTTTAGCGCCGGCAAAGCTTGCGAAAGTCGCAATAGGAGCAATGGGAAGCAAATTCCGTCTGAGTGAAAGCGATGCTGGGGTGAAAAATTTCCTCTAACAATTCTTGCAGGCAGGCACGGAATTCCTTGTCGTAGGGCCGGAAGTCGCACACGGGTGTTTTCTCCTTGTAAGCTTCTCCCATACGTATGATGGGCGAATAGTCGGGCGATGCAGCTTTGTGGATGTAGAGCAGCGACGGCGCGACGGGCATCGTCTGTTGGCGGGTCAGGATGGCGGCGTACATAAAGGTCTGCAACACATAGCCGGGGCGTTTTTCGGCTGGAATGAAAAGCGATTCGATGTTGGCCACCGTCGATGGCTCACCACCTGTCTTGTAGTCGACGATGCGGAGCGTGCCGTCCTTGCTGTCCATGCGGTCGATGATGCCGCCGATGCGGAGTGTGCGGGGGCCGGAGGATGTCTTGATGGTGAAATCTTCGAAAACCTGTTTTTCCATGTCGACCATCGTGAAGGGGGCATAATAGAAGTCTTTTTCCAGCAGTTGGCTGACGTAGCTGACGATGACCTCGGAGTTGAGCAGTTGCAGTCCGTTGTATTCCGGTTTCTCGTTCGGCCCCACCTTGAAGAACTTTTCCTTGAAGGCTGTGTCGACATAACGTTCCAACTTCGTCCGGTCCTTGAGCAGGGCTTCGATGTCGGCTTTTTGAATGATATTCCCATGAGTGGTCAAGTCGCGATAGATGAGTTCGGCACTGCGGTGAAATAGGCTGCCGAACATGGCTGAGTCGATTTCCATGCTTATCTCTGCCTTCGGGCGAAGGCCGGCGACGTAATAGAAATAGAACTTCAGGCGGCAGTCGAGGTAGGTGTTGAGTGCCGAGGGGGAGATGAATCCTTTCCGGCTGACATCGAAGCGGCTGTGCAGTCGTTCCAGAATCTTTTCTGACTTGTCGATGCAAATGATGTCAGGTGTCATGGGGTGTTGCCCGGCCACGACTGAAAACTTTCTGACGGGGTGCGGGCTTTCGGTGAGCATTTGCAGCATGAAGCGTGACATTTCACCGCGGTTCAGTCCGTCGGAGGATGTGTTGTAGAGCAATGCGACGTGTTCGGCACGTTGCATGAGGCGGTAGAAGTAGTAGGCATAGACGGCGTTCTTGTGTTCAAGGAGTGTCATGCCGAAAGCTTTGCGCAGGTTGTAGGGGATGAATGAAGAGTCACCGTTGCCCTTGGGCAGTTGGCCTTCGTTGAGCGAGAGCATCACGACGTTCTTAAAGTCGAGGTTGCGTGTCTCCAGCACACCCATGACTTGCAGTCCGATGGCCGGTTCGCCGTGAAAGGGGATGGATGTCGATGCCAGCACTTTGTTCAGTAGGATGGTCAGTGTGGACGTAAGCACCCGTAGTGTGCCGTTCTCGATGAGGCGGCGAAAACGGTTCACGGTGGTGTAGGTTTGGAAAAGCGATTCACGATAGAGTTGCTCGAAAGGGCTGTCGGTCGGCGAATCCTCACGATAGATGGAGGCGACGCGTTCGAGAACGGATTCCAGATAGATGCACAGCTGTAGGTTGTCGGTCACGGGTGTGAACAGCGTGGTGAGCACGTCGTCGGCCTGCAATTCAGAGGGGAGAGGATAAAAACGGTTGTGCTGTGTCAGGTCGTGTCTCAGAGCATCAGCCTGTGCAGAAAGTGTACGGACGTAGGGATGCTTCAGCACAATGTCCACCTGTTGGTAGTCATACCGTCCGGTGTCCGGATGGTATCCGGCCGTCTGCAAGTCTGTCAGGGCGTCCACCAAGCTGTGCACCGGTGTCTGGGAGAGGGGGAAGCCCATGGTGATGTTCACATGCTTCACCGCATCGGTCGGCAGAGAGTGGAACACGGGCTGGAGGAGGGTTTCGTTACAGAGCACCACGGCTGTTTCCGACTCCTTCTGTCCGATGTGTGCACGTAGCCATTCGGGGAGGAAGCGTGTTTGTGCGTTTTCGGTCGATGCTGCGACATAAACGATGTCCTTCTTTCGACTGAAAATATCGAAACGCTCTTCTGGGAGTTCCGAGGGGAAGTCACGGAGGTTTCGCCGGATGAATTCGCCGGCTTCGTGATTGGGGGTGTGGAGGTAGGTGATGTCGTAGTCCCAATAGAACATTGCCTTGCCGGCGTCTTGCAGCATTTGAAACAATAGATGTTCTGTCTTGTTCAGCACGTTGAAGCCGACAAGGACATAGTGCTCGTAGGGAAGTTTCTCCGGGCGTAGTGACTCACACACCTCTCTGTAGAGCATCCCCTCATAGGCGATGCCGTTTTTCGCCAGTGTCTCTTGGAAGCGGTGGTAGATGTCGCCCAGCACATTCCACAGCGTAATGAAGCGTTGTTTGAGTTCTGTTGTTTGGGCCGGAGAGAAGTTTTTGAAGAATTGTCGGATGGCTTCTGACTGTTCTTCAGAGAGGAAGTCGAGTGTGTCATACGCCTTGAGATCTTGCAGGTTGGCAAAGAGGTGATCGGCGTTGACACGATTCTTGTCCATATCGTCGAAATCGCTGATCAGAAGTTCTCCCCAAAAGTAAAATTCGTCCAGCGTCTCTTGGCTTTTGGTCGCTTCCCGAAAGACGTCATACAGGAGGCAGACCAGTTCGATGGGGTCGCCCGGTTGCTTGTCGCTCAGAGAGCGGAACAATTCGCTGATGGTCAGGTAAGCGGGCGACCATATCGGATGCCCGGCCCGTGCGGCCAGATATTCGTTGAAGAACAGTCCGGCCCGTTTGTTGGGGAAGATGATGGCTGTATGTGAGAAGTCGCCTTGGAGCTTGTCATACAAGTCTTCGGCCACCATTTTGAGGAATGCTTCCATAGTTCTTAGTTCACTGATATTAATTCATTTTTATATACGTACCACAGATAGCCATGCACGTCTGTGTAACCCATGTCGCGGAGCAGGCTCATGTAGCCCCGTACCTGTTCGTTGTAGGTTTCGCTGTGTTTGCCAAACTTGAAGTCGACCACAACGACATGCCCGTCACGTATCATCACCCGGTCGGGGCGTCGGGTCTCAAGTTCTCCATGTGCCATGTAGATGATGGAACACTCGTTGAACAGCTCCCATCCGTCGCTGAACCAGTCTTTGGCTTCCCGGCGTGAGAGTGCTCGGGAAATGAGCTTTCGTGCCCGCTCCACGTCGTTTGGAGAGTCAAAGAGCCCCTCGCTCTGCATGGCTTGCAAGGTTGGCTCCACGTCGGCTGTTGTTCGGATGGTGGCAAACACATGGTGGAGCAAGCGTCCCTGGCGGATGTATCGTCTTTGTTCATCTTCATCCTCATCGCCCCGGATAAAGTCAGCCGAACGGTTTGACTGCCGGAAGTCAATCTTGTTCTGGAATGTCTGCATGGTGACGGGCAGGTTTTCTGGTGGGGCGGTGAGCCGGTTGACATAGGTTTGTTTCTTTTCCGGCTCCTCCGATGTGCATAATGTGCCGTATTCGAAGGGCTTGTCATCCTGGAATTCGGAATCCAAGGCAGAGGCTGCTTGGGAAAGGCTATTATATAATAAGGTAGAGATGGAGTTTCTTGCTTCGCCTTTTGCCCAGACGAAAAGATTTTTTTCCGCCCTGGTGAATGCGACGTAGAGCAGGTTCAGATTGTCCACCCACAGCTGCAGTCGTTCCTGTTTGTAGTCTTGGGCATAAGTGGACTGTGCCATCGTCGGCCCGTAATTCACAGGGACGATGTCAAGTTCATCGTATGGCGCATCGTGCGGTGTGCACCAAATCATCTGTGTGTGCGTCTCGTTCTCAAGGCTCCAGTCGCAGAACGGGATGAGCACAGTGTGAAATTCCAGTCCTTTTGATTTGTGTATGGAATAGATGCGTATGCCGTTCAGCTCGCCTGAAGGGATGGTCTTTGCACATAACTTTTCGTCCCAATATGTGAGGAAGGCAGTGAGGTCGGAGGTATTCTCTTGCAAGTATTCGAGAACAGCGTCAAAGAAAGCAAATAGGTAAGCATCCTGTGCGTGCTGACCGGAGAGTCCGAACAGGCCGAGCAGGAGGTCGAGCAGTTCGTAAAGTGGCATGAGGCGGAGCTCATCTTGTCGCGTGATGAATTCTTGTGGGACGTAGTGTTCCGGTCCGTGCAGCAGGATGGTGTTCCAGCTTAGTTCGTTATGCAGGATTTCTTTCTGATACGTGCCGGCTAAACGTGCAAGTGCTATTGTGTCGCTTTTATCTGTCAACCAGCGTAGTCCGTCGATGAGTACGCAGACGCACGATGATGCGTCCAGCCGGAATGCTTCGTCAGACACGATGCGGTAAGGCAAGTGCGTGCTGAAATAATCGGCAATGAGTGGAATGTTCTTGTTCTTGCGCACGAGGATGGTGATGTCTTGCAGGCGCACGCCTTCCGACACAAGGCTTTCAACCTGAGATGCCAGACTCTCCAGCGTCAGTTCGGTATAGCTTTTCTCTTCGTTGCCCGTCAGGAATTCGATGTGCACGTAGCCCTTGTCTTCTTTCTTTGGAGAGTCCTGGCACACGTCGCAGTAAGCTTGTTGCAGCTCGGTGCAGGCCTCGCCGTAATCGTCACGGTAGAGACTGTTCAGCCAGGCGCTTCCGGCAGTGAACACTTCGTTGTTGAAGCGAATGATGTGGCTCTCGCTGCGCCGGTTGGTTGTCAGTTTCATTTCCTTGATGGGGTAGATGCCGCCCATTTTCCCCCGAAGATTGTTCAGAATGCTCCAGTCGCCACCCCGCCAGCGGTAGATGGACTGCTTGACATCGCCCACGATGAGGCTGCCTTCGCCTTGCGACAGACCTTCGAGGAGCAGCATCTTGAAATTGTTCCACTGCATCCGCGAGGTGTCTTGAAACTCGTCAATCATCACGTGATGGAGCGAAGTCCCGATTTTCTCAAAGATGAATGAGGAGTCACCTTCCTGCATCAGGCGGCGCAGTAAAGCATTCGTGTCAGAAAGCAGGAAGCGGTTTTCCTTGCGGTTCAGGGTGCGCACTTCCTCGTCAATGTGGGTCAGCAGGCGCATCTGGTTCAGATAGCGCAGGGAGAGCGTGCAGGAGTTGAGCGTCCTGGCCATGCTTGGACGCAGCTTTTCGGCATCTTCAAGTATGGGTAGGAGCTTTTCGGAAGCCAGTGTCGTGATTTGGCTGCGGTGGGGTGAGGTGCGGCTCGACCAGTTGTCGGCCGACTGGAGGCATTTCTCCACCGTGGCGTTGCGGATGCCGTCACCCCATACTCTGTCGCGTAGTTTCTTGAAATAAGACATGATGCCACTCTTTCCGCGAATCAAATCCTCCGGTTGCAGACCGGCAGCTTCAATGACATTAAAAAACTGGTCGGCAAAACCGTTCATTACGTCTATGGCCTCGGCCTGCATGCCTTCCAGCAGTTTTTTGTATAGCGGAATGATTTGTGGATCTGATAGTTTTGTTCGCAGCCTGTCACCTTTCTCTATATAAGTTTCGTCAAAAATGTTCCGACCGAAGTTTTTGATTTCTCCCGACACGTTCCAGCGTTTGTCCGAGGCTATTCGTTCGCGGATGAATTCCAGCAGCCAGAATAGGATGGGAGAGCGGCGGTCGAGCTGTTCAATCATTGTGTCAACAGCATCGGAAAGCACCTCCTCATTGTTGAGCGCGATGTTCATGTTGGCTCCAAGCTCCAGCTCGCGGGCCAGATTGCGCATGACCGATTGAAAAAAGGAGTCGATGGTTTCTACACGGAAACGGCTGTAGTCGTGGATGAGTAGGGACAGGGCTTTGTGTGCTTGTGAACGGACTTCTTCAGGAGTCATGCTGAGCCCTTCGCACACAACTTTCAGGTAGGCATCCGAGGAAGGATCGCCGATGGCAATGCCGAATAGCTGACCGAGGATGCGCTCCTTCATTTCCGTTGTCGCTTTATTGGTGAACGTCACAGCCAGGATGTTGCGATAGGCTGCCGGGTTGATGATGAGCAGTTTGATGTATTCCACGGCTAAAGTAAAGGTTTTTCCAGAACCGGCCGAGGCTTTAAAGACTAAGAGTTCTGACGCGTGATCCATCTGTTTGCAATGTAGGTTAATTCCCAAGCCTGTTGGAAGCTGGTGAGAATTTATTGAGAAACAATGTTATACAGTGTTTGGTAAATTGAATATCAGTAGGTTAATCGGAATATTTCTCCCATGGCTGTATGAGAGCCAATAAATTGAAGTTATGGAACAATACTCAACCGACCTTAGTGATAAACGGTGGCAAGTTTATAGAAAAAATCATAAATCCGCAAGAAAGGAAGTGAACTATTCCCTCTGGAACATCACAAATGCAGGATGACCGGCAGTGTATGTTGCCGTTAAGATGTTCCGCCGGCAGCCTGTCTGGGAATCCCGGTGTAGGCATTTAGTACATCGCTGTCTGCCAGGACTTTGAGCGCAATAGAGGGTAGCCGACCACGGAAAGGAAGGCGGACAACTGCGGAAAGGAGGGCGGGGAAGAGCGGAAAGGAGGAGAGCCTCACCTTGGCTTCATCGCATGATGCGATTATCCTAAATCGGCGATGGTCAGTTCGATGCCCATCTCTTTGATGCGCTTTGCCGTGGCGGGTGATATGTGGCTGTCCGTGATGATGTGATCCACTTCTTCCATGTCGCTAATCTTGCTGAATCCGCGTCGTCCGAACTTGGAGGAGTCAGCCAGCACAATGGTTTTTTGAGCTGTTTGCATCATGACACGGTTCAGGTTGGCTTCCAGCATGTTTGTCGTGGTAATGCCAAAATCCAGGTCAATCCCGTCCACCCCCATATAGAGCTTGCTGCATGAGAAGTTGCAGAGCATTTGCTCGGCATACTTTGTAACGACTGACAGGCTGCTGTGGCGCAGGAGGCCGCCTAACTGGATGATGTCGATGTCTGGGTTCTGGGAAAGAATCTCCGACACCTGGAGAGATGCCGTGATGACAGTCAGGTGCTCTATGGGATGTATTTGACGGGCGAAGTAGTGCATCGTTGTGCCTGACGCAATCAAAATAGAGTCTTTGGCTGTAATGAGTTTCGAAGCGCAAATGCCGATGAGTCTTTTCTCTTCGAAAAAAAACTTTTCTTTTTCGTTTACGTTTCGATCGTTGATATAAGGGTTGATGAGTGTGGCACGACCGTGGTTCCGATAGAGTTTCTTTTCATTTTCAAGCTCGGTTAAATCTTTTCGTATGGTAACAGATGACACGTTGAGCTTGTGGGCAAGGTCGCACACCAATACAGAATTGTGTTGCATCAAGTAGTCCAAGATGAGATTGTGTCGTTCCTCTTTTGTCATAACGGGATATTATAATTAGGTTATAAAAAACTTTTCTTTCTGTCGATAGAATAGGTAATAAATTACGTTTGTGAAACAAAGGAACGGATTTTTGTTGACTCTTTCAAGTTCAACCAATTCAATTCTAACAATTTTAACGCTTTCAATCTTCGTCTATGCGGAACGAGGCGTGCAGTGGTATGCACGTTGTGTCTTAAAAATGTCCTTATTTTTATGTTATAAAACATATCACAGGAATGCCTTTTTTCGTTTATGTATGTGTGTTTTAATGATTTAGGTGTGATTTTGTGTGTTTCGTGTCGAAAGTAGATATTTTGTTTATACTTTCAAAAAATAACATTAAAAGTTTTGAGATAAAGAAATAATGGTTATTTTTGCTTTCGAAATGAAATAATAGAAGTGCGACTTACATAATCATAATGTCATGGGAAAAACAGAAAAAGGGAATGAATTTGATGTCATCGTGATAGGTGGTGGCGCTACGGGTGCCGGCACTGCCCGCGACTGTTCCATGAGAGGTCTTCGTGTTCTGCTGCTTGAACGCTTTGATTACACAAACGGTGCGACAGGGCGCAATCATGGTCTTCTTCACAGTGGTGCACGCTATGCGGTGAACGATAGCGAGTCGGCAAGTGAATGCATTAAGGAGAACATGGTTCTTCGAAAGATTGCCGGCCATTGTGTGGAGGAAAATGACGGTCTGTTCATTTCTCTTCCGGAAGATGACATGGCTTATCAAGCCAGGTTTATCGAAAGCTGTCGGAAGGCCGGCATATCAGCCGAAGCCGTCGACCCGAAAGAAGCCATTCGCTTGGAGCCGTCAGTCAATCCGGCACTGACCGGGGCCGTGAGAGTGCCTGATGGCTCAATTGATCCATTTCGTTTGACCATGGCCAACATATTGGATGCGCGTGCGCATGGAGCTGTCACGAAGGTGTATCACGAGGTGACAGGATTCATTCGTGAGCAGGAGCGCATCATTGGTGTGAAGACCTATAATCATAAGACGAAAGATACTTCTGGATATTATGCTCCGGTGGTGGTCAATGCGGCCGGCGTTTGGGGACATCACGTTGCTGAGCTGGCCGGTGTCACAGTGAACATGTATCCGTCAAAAGGCTCTCTGCTCATTTTCGGGCATCGTGTGAACAAGATGGTACTGAACCGTTGTCGTAAGGCCGCCGACGCCGACATCTTGGTGCCGGGCGACACGATTACCGTCATCGGCACGACTTCCACCCATGTGCCTTATGAAGACATTGACCACATGCAAGTCACAGCCGATGAAGTCAATCTGCTGTTGACTGAAGGAGAAAAACTGGCTCCGGCATTGGCAAACACGCGCATCTTGCGTGCCTATGCCGGTGTGCGCCCGCTGGTGCCTGCCGACGGTGACTCGACAGGTCGTAACATCAGCCGGGGCATCGTGTTGCTTGACCATTCCACGCGCGACGGACTGGACGGTTTCCTGACCATCACGGGTGGAAAGCTCATAACCTATCGGCTGATGGCTGAACGGGCCACTGATCTGGTGTGCAAGAAGCTGGGTGTGAATGAAGTCTGTCGCACGGCAGAAGTTCCTTTGCCCGGTTCACGCATCACGGGGTTAGAAGAAGAAAGAAAGTCCATTCCCGGCAATGTCTATCGCGCAGCGAAGGAGCGTCATGGAGAATTGACGGCGAAGATTGCACTCGGTAATGAATGTGACAATGGCTTGGTGTGTGAATGCGAGAACGTGAGTGTGGGCGAAGTTAATTATGCAATGACGGAGCTGGATGTGAACGACTTGGTGTCCTTGCGCCGCAGAACCCGTGTCGGCATGGGTACATGTCAGGGTGAGCTGTGCGCCTGCCGCGCGGCAGGCTTGCTGGGGCAGGCACACAACTGTACGGAGAAAGCCAGGCAGAATCTGGTGGATTTCCTGAACGAACGCTGGAAAGGCATGTCACCTGTGGCCTGGGGTGAGTGCTTGCGTGAAAGCCAGTTCTCGGCATGGATATACGGAGGATTGTGTAATTTGACAACTAAAAAAGAGGAGGTTAAACAATGAAATTCGACACGGTTATTATAGGTGGCGGATTGGCCGGATTGGTGAGTGGCATTCGTTTGCAGGAGAATGGACGCAAGTGTGCCATTGTGTCCACAGGACAGAGTGCCTTGCATTTCTCGTCTGGCTCTTTTGACTTGTTGGGCCGTCTTCCCGACGGGACGGAAGTCGTGCATCCGTTGGAGGCCATCGCCAGGCTGGAGCCTTCTCATCCTTATTTACAGGTAGGTGTGGAAATGATGAAGTGCTATGATAAGGAATTTCCGGCCATGATGCAACGGGCAGGCATTGTTCTCACCGGAAGCGCATCACGCAACAGTTGTCATTTCACTCCGATGGGGACGATGAAGCGCACCTGGCTCACGCTGAATGATTTTGTGACGCTGGAAGATTCGTCACACTTGCCTTGGAAGCGGGTGGCTGTCATTAACTTCCCCGGATTTCTGGATTTCTACACGAAGTTCATTGCTGATGAGCTGGAAAAGCAAGGGGCGACATGTGTGTTGGTCACAGTGAGACTTCCTTTCATCGAGAAGCTTCGCATGAATCCGACAGAGATGCGTTCAGCCAACATTGCCCGCACGTTTGACAAGACGGAAAATATAGATGCGTTGATTCGCGAGATTGCACCTTGCTGCAAGGATGTGGAGGCTGTGGTGATGCCGGCCGTGTTTGGTCTGTCGTCAGCCGAGCCGGTGAATTATCTGAAACAGCATCTGGACAAAACTCTTTGTCTGCTGACCACGATGCCGCCTTCAGTGCCGGGTGTCCGCATGCAGCAACAGTTGACACACTACTTTGTCCGCCTGGGTGGCACATTCATGCTGGGCGACACAGTGGAACGTGCCGATGTGGATGGCGGTCTGGTGAAGGCTGTCTATACGGTCAATCATGCAGACATTCCCCTCATGGCAGACAATTATGTTCTGGCCACGGGCAGTTTCTTCAGCCGGGGCATCATCGCCCGTCCTGACTCGGTCTATGAACCAATTTTCGACTTGGATGTGCTCTATGATGCCGATCGCAGCAAATGGTATGACAATGACATGTTTGCTTCTCAAAACTATATGAAATATGGTGTGATTACGGCTCCTGGATTCCGTGCCATTCACAAGGGCGTAACTTTGTCCAATCTTTATGCCGTGGGCTCGGTGCTTTCAGGCCATGATGCTTTGCATGAGGGTTGCGGTGGCGGAGTGTCAATCATGAGTGCCATGTATGTTGCAGATGGTTTGTTAAAGAATAAATGATTTTGCCATGAACTTACAGCAATATAATATCAGCGAGAACAACTTTGAGCAGTGCATCAAATGCACGGTGTGCACGGTCTATTGTCCGGTCATTTCCGTCAATTCAGACTTTCCTGGACCGAAGCATGCCGGCCCTGACGGGGAGCGTCTTCGCCTGAAAGACCCTGATTTCTATGACAAGTCGTTGAAATATTGTTTGAACTGTAAGCGCTGTGAAGTGGCATGTCCTTCTGGTGTGCGCATTGGTGACATCATTCAGGCTGCGCGCATTAAGTATAACACAGATTCTCCTAAGTTGCGTGACATCATGTTGGCCAACACCGATTTTGTGGGCCACATGGCTTCTCCGCTTGCTCCGTTGGTCAACATGACGCTCGGACTGAAGCCGGTGAAGATGGTGATGGATTCGGTGCTGAAGATTGATCATCGGCGCACCTTCCCGAAATATTCCTCCCAGACGTTCGAGAGCTGGTATCGTAAGCATGCAGCAGCAAAGCAGCAGACCTATTCCAGGCATGTCAGCTATTTCCATGGTTGCTATGTCAATTATAACTACCCCCGGTTGGGTAAGGATTTGGTGCTGATTATGAATGCGGCCGGCTATGGCGTGCATTTGCTGGAGAAAGAGAAATGTTGCGGCGTGGCCTTAATTTCCAACGGACTTATCAGTCAAGCCACTCGTCAGGGAGAACAGAATATTCGTGCCATACGCACATCGGTGCAGGAGCGGAAGATGCCGGTGTTGGGCACATCGTCAACATGCATCTTTACGTTGCGCGACGAGTATCCTCACTTGCTGCACATTAAGAACGAAGATGTGCGTGACAACATAGACCTGGCAACCCGCTTCCTGTTTCGGTTGGTCGACCGGGGCGAATTGAAGCTCGTGTTCCGCAAAGACTACAAGAAACGTGTGGCTTATCACACAGCTTGCCACATGCAGAAGTTGGGTTGGAGTGTCTATTCCACATTCTTGCTGCGGATGATTCCCGGACTGGACTTCCTGATGCTGGATTCACAGTGTTGCGGCATTGCCGGAACCTACGGGTTCAAGAAGGAGAACTATGACACTTCGCAGGGCATTGGCACTTCACTGTTCAAGCAAATTGAGGAGGCCGGTGTGGACTGTGTAGCCACTGATTGCGAAACCTGTAAGTGGCAGATTGAAATGTCAACTTCCCTTCCGGTGATGAATCCGGTTTCCATCTTGGCTGAGGCTCTGGATGTGGAAGCCACCGCCGAGGCCAATAAGTAATTGAATTTTTAACCTTATTATATTAACTTAAAACTCAATACCATGTCATTTTTAACCCCTCCTCCCTACAAGCCCGAGTTGCCCAAGGAGCAAGTCGACGCTAAGTACAAGACCCTGCGTTGGCAGGTGTTTATCGGAATCTTTGTCGGGTATGCCGGATACTATTTGGTGCGTAAGAACTTCACGATGGCCATGCCTCAGCTTGAAGAGATGGGCTACGAGCATGCAGCCCTGGGTGTAGCCATTTCGGCCAACGCCATCGCTTATGCTTTTTCAAAGTTTCTCATGGGAAGCGTGTCCGACCGCAGCGATGCGCGCAAGTTCCTGCCGTTGGGCTTGCTGCTCTCTGCCGGAGCTACGATGTTGATGGGCACGGCCTTGGGCATCTCTTCACTGGCGATGATGTTCATCCTGCAGTTCTGCATTGGTTGGTTCCAAGGCATGGGCTGGCCTCCTTGCGGACGTGTCATGACCCACTGGTTCTCAGTCAGAGAGCGTGGAACAAAGATGTCCATTTGGAACTGTGCACACAATCTGGGCGGTGCCCTTGTCGGTCCGATGGCGGCCTACGGACTCATCTGGTTCGGCGGTTGGCAAGAAGGCACCTTCTGGTTTCCCGGCGTGGTGGCCATCATCATTGCCATCATTGCCTATGCGCTGATTCGCGACACACCGCAATCATGCGGACTGCCTTCCATTGAGAAATATCGCAATGACTATCCGAAGAACTACAGTGCCAAAAGTGAAGAAGTGCTGACCACCAAGGAAATCTTCTTTAAGTATGTGCTCAACAACAAGACTCTCTGGTTCATTGCTTTCGCCAATGCCTTCATTTACATGGTGCGCTATGGTTGTCTGGATTGGGCCCCGACTTATTTGCAAAACGTCAAGGGCTATAACTTGCAAGATGTGGGTTGGGCCTACTTCGCCTATGAGTTTGCTGCCATTCCCGGCACCATCCTCTGCGGATGGCTCAGTGATAAGCTTTTCAAGGGGCGTCGTGCCATCACCACAATGGTCTACATGACGCTTGTGGCCATCTTCGTGATTATCTACTGGCTTACCCCGGCAGGTCATCCCTTGCTCGACATCATCTGTCTGATTGCCGTCGGCTTCCTTATCTACGGTCCTGTGATGCTTATCGGTGTGCATGCCCTCGATCTTGCTCCGAAAAATGCTGCCGGAACGGCTGCCGGATTGACCGGTTTCTTCGGTTATTTCTTTGGTACGGCACTGCTGGCCAACATCTGTGTAGGTCTCGTTGTCGACAGTCTCGGATGGAACTGGTATTTCATTATGATGATTATTGCCTGTGCTTTGGCTTTCCTTTTCGTCAGCTTCACTTATAAGGAAGAACAATATCTGGTGAACAAGAAGTAAAGCCCCTCTCTGCGGAATGACGGTCGTTTTAGTATGA
>CAZOKL010000005.1:27995-38610 GCA_964580305.1 uncultured Bacteroides sp. | reverse complement strand
ATATAATGTCAAAACAAGGTCAGTTGTCCGTCATTGATAAAATTCACATCAATGGAGGGTTCCTTTTCAAAGAAACAGTATGCCGCGATAGCCGACAAGGAACTGGCAACGAAGTTGTTGAAAGAACGGTAGGTATATTTTCCTTTGTACTTTCCATTTTGACTGGTTGCTTTGTCCGACAGGAGAATTTGTGTTTAAACTTTGGGTTCGGATTTGGAGTTTGATGCCTTGTTTTTGACTTGTTTTTTAGGGCTTTTTCCTTTCCGACCGCGTACATTTTTGCTTTTGCGTTTGTTTCTCGAAGAGGAATGTTCCGTTCGCTTGCTTCGTGGTTGATATTTAGGTGCCTCTCCCAATTCAACAGGTACGGGTATTTTGTAGATAGTTTTTCCGAGAAAGTCTTCGATGGTCTTGAAGTTGCCTTGTTCTTTTTCGCTGATGAAAGTGATAGCACATCCATCATGATTGGCTCGTGCCGTACGTCCAATGCGGTGCACATAGTCTTCACAGTCATGCGGCACGTCATAGTTGATTACTAACCGGATGTCGTCGATGTCTATACCGCGTGCGACGATGTCTGTTGCCACAAGGATGTTGATGCGTCCGTTTTTGAACTCATGCATGATGTGATCGCGCTGTTTTTGCTCCAAGTCAGAATGCATTTCACCTACGTTCAAGTGCAGACGCTGAAGAGCCTTGGTGACATCTTTCACTTTGAGTTTGGAGGATGCAAAAATGATGATTCGTTCGGGTTTTGTCTCGTTGAACAAGGATTGAATGATGCCTAACTTTTGACGCTCATAGCACACATATGCTGTCTGGATGATTTTGTCGGCAGGTTTGGACACGGCTATTTTGACTTCAACAGGGGCGTTCAAAATAGTTTTGGCCAGTTGTTTAATCTTTTCCGGCATGGTAGCAGAGAACATGATGGTTTGTCGTTCCTTGGGCAGTTTGTTGACAATTTGCATGATGTCGTCATAGAATCCCATGTCAAGCATACGGTCGGCCTCGTCGAGTATGAAGAAGGATACATGTGACAAGTCGACATTCCCCAGGTTCAAATGGCTGATCAGACGTCCGGGTGTCGCGATGATGATGTCAGCTCCCAGTGTCAGTCCCTTTTTCTCTTGTTCGTAACGGATACCGTCATTTCCTCCATAAATGGCTACACTCGACACTGGCATAAAGTAGGAGAAACCTTCAAGTTGCTGGTCGATTTGTTGGGCCAGTTCACGTGTCGGTACCATAATAATGCAGTTGATGGCATCTTCTTTATAAGTACCTTTACTTAGTTGGTTGAGTATTGGTAGGAGATAGGCAGCAGTCTTTCCTGTGCCGGTTTGTGCCACTCCAATCAGGTCTTTTCCTTCCAGCAAAATGGGGATGGCATGTTCTTGTACAGGTGTACATTCTTGAAAGTTCATGGCATCCAGAGCGTCGAGGATGCAATCTTCAAGGTCTAGGTCTGTAAAGTTCATATTTGTCTTCTATAACAATCGTTGTGGATGGTTTGTTTATGATAATTTTTTTCCGCGTTCATCTAAATAAGAGTCCTTGAATCCCAAAAAGTACAATACGCCGTCCAGACCGGTTGTGTTAATGGACTGTTGAGCGTTAGCCACGACTTTGGGCTTCGCGTGGAAGGCGATGCCCAGCCCGGCGAGGGAAATCATTGGCAAGTCGTTGGCACCATCACCCACAGCGATGGTCTGCCGGATGTCAACGTTTTCTACTTGGGCGATTAATTGGAGTAACTCAGCCTTGCGGCGTCCGTCAACCACTTCGCCCAAATAGCGTCCTGTCAGCTTACCGTCAATAATTTCAAGTTCATTAGCATACACGTAGTCGATGCCGAATTTGCTTTTCAAGTAATTGCCAAAGTAGGTGAATCCTCCTGATAGGATGGCTATCTTGTAGCCATATCGTTTCAGTACATACATGAGACGTTCAACACCCTCTGTGATGGGAAGGTTTTCAGCGATTTCCTGCATGACGGATTCATCAAGTCCTTTCAGCAGAGCCACCCGTTCACGGAAGCTTTCTGTAAAATCGATTTCACCCCGCATGGCACGTTCGGTGATTTCGCGCACTTGCTGGCCGACTCCTGCACGTTCTGCAAGTTCGTCAATGACTTCCGTCTTGATGAGTGTGGAGTCCATATCAAAACAAATCAGGCGGCGCATGCGGCGATACATGTCGTCCAGTTGGAATGAAAAGTCCATATCCAGGTCACGTGATAATTTCATGAGCTCTTCTTGCATCAATTGGCGGTTGTTAGGAGTTCCGCGAACCGAAAATTCAATGCATGCACGGGTGCTTGCTTTCTTCTCATCCAGTGGAATACGTCCTGTCAGGCGCTTGATGGCATCAATATTCAACCCTTGATTGGCAAGGATTCGCGTCACGGCTCCGATTTGTTTGGCAGTGAGCTTGCGTCCCAAGAGAGTCAGGATGTAACGGTTTTTACCTTGCAGACTGACCCAATTCTCATATTCTTCAGTGGAAATAGGGTAGAAACGGATGTTGACTCCGATGTTGGATGCTTCAAAAAGCAATTCTTTCATGATGTTACCCGACTGGTTTTCGTAGCTTTTAAACAAAATGCCCAATGAGAGTGTACTGTGGATGTCTGCTTGTCCGATATCTAGGATGGTAACGTCATATCGAGCCAATATTTCTGTGATTGAAGCAGTTAGACCAGGCCTGTCCAGTCCGGTAATACGAATTAGAATAAGTTCCGTATTGTTTGTGCTCATGTGTGTTCTGTTGTTATTATTAGATAGATAACAAAAGTAGTTATTTCAGGTGGAACAAATGTGAAATAACGGCTGAAAAAGCCGAAATATATGTTATAAAACATGTTTTTCGCTAAAATTTTTGGCTATTAAGAAAAATAGTTCGACTTTTGCACCATGATTTCTGACACTAAATGTGTATAGACTTGTTGTTTAGGTGAAACAAGGTGATAATGTTCTGGAGAGAAATCACTGTCTTATTTACTTAGGCAGCTCCAGATAGTATAAACTAAAATCGTATTGCATGAAACATGTAAGATGGATTTTTGTTGCAATATTATTATTTTCCTTAACATCGTTCATTGATAAGGAGTACTCCACGAAAGAATTGAGTGTGGGAGATACGGCTCCTGATTTTTCCTTAGGAAATGACGAAAAAAAATGCTTGGAAGTATTAAAAGGTAATTATGTGCTTTTAAGTTTCTGGGCAAGCTATGATGCGTCGGCACGTACTAACAATACGTTGTTAGACCATGCGCTTAGAGATTTGTCACAAAATCAACACGTAAAGATGGTTTCAGTTTCATTTGATGAATATACATCAATATTTAACGAGACGATCAAGCAAGACCAACTGGAATTTTCACATTGTTATGTGGATGTTTCTGGCGAAGCCTCAAGTTTGTTTGACAAGTATCATTTGGATAAAGGCTTCAGCAATTATTTATTGGATAAGCAAGGCATTATTATAGCCAAAAATGTTACGCCCGACCAACTTCCAGATTACATCAAATGATGTTATGGTGAAGAGTCTGAACGGAAAACGTTAAGGAAAAATGCAACAAGTACCGCATCCTGAATGTTATTGAACATTCGGGTGCGGTGTTTTTTTATATCATTCCGTGACAAATCTCAGGACAAATCTATAAAGGAATTTGAGACGAATGATGCTCGCAACAGTGTTGGAAAACTCTGTGGTGAAGACGCCTGCTTATTTGGGTGCTTTGTGATACAAATATATAGCAATGCCTGCATAGAGTATGTTTGGAATCCATACGGCGATGACCGGTGGCAGATTGGCATTGACTGCAAACGTGGCTGAAATGGTTTGAAACAAGATGTACGAAAAGCTTAAAGCCAGACCGACGCCCAAATGGAGGCCCATGCCACCTTTTGTTTTACGTGAAGACAGTGAAAGACCAATTGTGGTCAGAATAAAGGAAGCAAACGACGTGGCTATGCGTTTGTGATATTCGATTTCGAATTCCTTGATGTTGGCAAATCCTCTTTCTTTCTGTCGCTGGACATAAGATTTCAGTTCCGGACTGGTCATGGTTTCCTGCTGCCCTTTGGATATCAGGAAGTCACGTGGTTGGATGTGGAGGATGGTGTCCAGTTTGTCTCCGCGTTTGATGATTTCACGGTTGCCGTCCAGTTCCCGGATCATGTAGTCGCGCACTTGCCATTGCTCTTTGTTGGCACTGAGGGTGTCGTAGACGACCCGACGTGCTGTCAGGTGAGAAACCAACTTTTTGTCGATAAACTTGTCCAATGAAAAGCGATAGCCGGTTTTGTTGTAGTCTTCGTAGCGTTCGATGTATGCGATGACTCCGTCGGCCACTTCCATCTGCACGTTGTGCACGTAGTCCACCGTCTTTTTTCTCTTGTATTGGTCTTCAAAATTCAGTCGAATTTCGCTGCCTCTGGGGATGATGAAAGCTCCCAGGAAATAGGTCAGGAGGGCGATGAGTGCGGCCGAAATCATGTAAGGACGCATCAAACGCTTGAAGCTCATGCCTGTGGAGAACATGGCTATGATTTCCGAGTTTTCAGCCAGCTTGGAGGTGAAAAAGATAACGGAGATGAAAACAAATAAAGGACTGAACAGGTTGGAAAAATAAGGGATGAAGTTCAGATAGTATTCCGTGATGATGGCATACCAGGTTGCTCCCCTGTCGGTAAACTTATCCAAGTTCTCGTTCATGTCAAACACCACGGCAATGGATATAATCAGCGCGATGGCAAAGAAATAGGTGCCCAAAAACTTTTTGATGATATAGACATCCAGTCTTTTGAGCAACGGCCCTTGGAATAAATTCGTCAGCTTCAGTTTCATAGTCCTTTATGTGCTCTTTTTACAGTCGGTTCGATAGGCGTTCGACCATGGTTGATTTCCAAGTCGAGAAACTGCCGGCCAATATCTGTTTACGGGCTTCTCTGACCAGCCAAAGGTAGAATGCCAGATTATGTATGGAAGCAATTTGCAGAGCCAGCAGTTCCTGTGCATGAAAGAGATGACGCAAATACGCTTTTGAATACATCGTGTCCACATAAGACGCTCCGTCTTCTTCAATGGGGGAGTAATCCATTTCCCATTTCTTGTTGCGCATGTTCATGACGCCGTTTTTGGTGAACAGCATGGCATTGCGTCCGTTGCGGGTCGGCATGACGCAATCAAACATGTCGACTCCGCGTTCGATGCCTTCCAGAATGTTGATGGGAGTGCCGACTCCCATGAGATAACGCGGTTTGTCCTTGGGCAGGATTTCGTTGACAATCTCAATCATCTCATACATCTTTTCTGTTGGTTCGCCCACGGCCAAACCTCCGATGGCATTACCGTCACACTCTTTTGAGGCCACAAACTCGGCCGCTTGTCTTCGTAAATCCGGATAAACACACCCCTGGACGATAGGAAACAAGGATTGTTCGTAGCCATATTTGGGTGTTGTCTCCCGGAAGCGCTTGATGCAGCGATCCAGCCACCGGTGTGTCAGTTCCAATGATTTCCTGGCATAATCATAATCCGAATTGCCCGGCGGACACTCGTCAAAGGCCATCATGATGTCGGCACCGATGGTGCGCTCAATGTCTATGACCTTTTCCGGTGTGAAGAGGTGTTTCGAGCCGTCGATGTGCGAACGGAACTCGACGCCGTCTTCCCGCATCTTCCGGATTTTGGCGAGTGAGAACACTTGGAATCCCCCGCTGTCGGTCAGCATCGGACGGTCAAATCCGTTGAACTTGTGCAACCCGCCGGCGCGTTCCAGCACCTCCAGCCCGGGACGGAGATAGAGGTGGTAAGTGTTTCCCAAGATGATTTGCGCTTTGATGTCGTCTTTTAATTCATGCAGATGCACGGCTTTCACACTACCTTGCGTACCGACGGGCATAAATATGGGCGTCTCGATTTGTCCGTGGGCTGTTGTGATTAAACCGGCACGTGCATGGGTCTTGTCATCGGTGTGTTGTAATGCAAATTTCATGCTTCTGTCTTTTCCGGTGTCGTTACGTTGAAATCAATGGCGTCGGCCACTTTTTCATTGGTGAGTGCAAGCTTAAAGACTTCTTTTATGTCTGTGACATAATGAAATGTCAGTCCTTTCAAATAGATGGCGGGGATTTCCTCAATGTCTTTCTGGTTTTCCTTGCACAAGACGATTTCCTTGATGCCGGCACGTTTGGCTGCCAGAATCTTTTCCTTTATGCCACCAACGGGAAGCACTTTTCCGCGCAGCGTGATTTCGCCGGTCATTGCCAGATTGGCTTTTACCTTGCGCTGTGTCAATGCGGAAGCCAGCGATGTGGCCATTGTGATGCCCGCTGAAGGCCCGTCTTTCGGTATGGCGCCTTCGGGGACGTGGATGTGGATGTGCCAGTTCTCGAACACTTCCGGCTGGATGTCCAGCAGAAACGCGTGCGCCTTGATGTATTCCAGTGCCAGCATGGCCGATTCTTTCATGACGTCGCCCAGGTTTCCCGTCAATGTCAGGTGTCCTCCCTTGCCGCGGCTGATGCTTGTTTCAACAAACAGAATCTCGCCGCCGACGGCAGTCCATGCCAGTCCGGTGACTACGCCGGCATATTCGTTGCCTTGATACTTGTCGCGTGTGTATTCGGGTGCGCCCAGAAGTTCTTTCAGGTTCGACGGTTTGACTTCCTGCATCGGATAGGTGCCGTTGGTGGCATAATGGCGCACCAGCTTGCGGAACACCTTGCCGATTTTGTGCTCCAGCTCGCGCACGCCCGATTCGCGGGTGTAGGATTCAATGATGGCTTCCAGCGTGTTCTTGGGCAGCTTGACGGCGTTGCTCTTTTCCATGCCCACATTCTCCATCTCTTTCGGGATGAGGTGGCGGCGGGCTATCTCGATTTTTTCTTCCGTGATGTAGCCGCTCACTTCGATGAGTTCCATGCGGTCGAGCAGCGGACCGGGTATCGTGTTCAGGTTGTTGGCCGTGGCGATGAACATTACCTTTGACAAGTCATAGTCCACGTCAAGGTAATTGTCGTGGAAGGCGTTGTTTTGTTCGGGGTCGAGCACCTCGAGCAGGGCGGACGACGGATCGCCGTTGACTGTCGCCTGGGTCACCTTGTCAATCTCGTCGAGGACAAACACCGGATTGGACGAACCGGCTTTGATGAGATTCTTGATGATGCGTCCCGGCATGGCTCCGATATACGTCCGGCGATGGCCGCGTATTTCGGCTTCGTCGTGCAAACCGCCCAAAGACACGCGGACGTATTTCCGGTTCAGGGCAGAGGCAATGGAGCGTCCGAGCGATGTCTTGCCCACTCCCGGAGGACCGTAGAGGCAGATAATCGGGGATTTCAGGTCGCCGCGAAGTTTCAGCACGGCAAGATGTTCCAGGATGCGTTCTTTCACCTTTTCAAGTCCGTAATGGTCTTTGTTCAGGACTTTCTCCGCGTGAGTCAGGTTCAGGTTGTCTGTGGTATATTCGTTCCAGGGCAAACTGAGCATGGTGTCCAGATAGTTGAGCTGGACATTGTAGTCGGGCGATTGGGGGTTTGTGCGTTCCAGCTTGGCCATCTCGCGGTCGAAGATTTTGCGCACTTCGCTGCTCCATTTTTTCTTGGAAGCACGTTGGTGCAGTTCTGACATTTCCATGTCTTGCGGACTTCCTCCGAGTTCGTCCTGGATGTTCTTCATCTGCTGCTGGAGAAAATATTCACGCTGTTGCTGGTCAATGTCTTCCTTGGTGCGCATCTGGATGTTGGCCTTCAGTTCGGCCAGTTTGATTTCGCGTTTCAGGTAGCCGAGCAGGCGGTAGGCGCGGTCTTGCAGTGCATTGTCTTTCAGCAGCAGCTCCTTTTCCTCCACCTTCAGGGGCAGGTTTGCGCAAATGAAATTGATGAGGAACATCTGGCTGTTGATGTTCTTGATGGCAAAGGCGGCGTCGGCCTGGATGTTGTCAGACGTTTTCACATATTGGACGGTCAAATCCTTGCAGGTGTCCACAAGCACCTTGAATTCCATGTCGCCTTTTTTCGGCAATTTCTCCGGAAGCTGCTTCACCGTTCCGAGCAGGAAGTTGTCGTTGGGCGCATCGTGCACCTCCAGCAGATGGAAGCGTTGCATGCCCTGAAGAATGACAGTCGTTGTCTGGTCGGGCATCTCGAAAATGCGGACAATCTTGGCCACAGTGCCGATGGGATACAAATCTTCCAGCTCCGGGCGTTCCACATCGGGCCGGATCTGGCACACGGTGCCGATGATGCGTCCGTTTTTATATGCTTTGTCTATAAGACGAAGAGATGACTTGCGTCCCACAGCTACCGGAAGCACGACGCCGGGAAACAGCACCATGTTGCGCAGCGGAAGGATGGGCAGACAGTTGTCAATATTTTCTTTAAACAATTGTTCTTCGTTTCCGTCAAAATCAGCAATCAGGGAAAATGCGCTGCCGTGTTCGTTCGTGTCGTCCAGTTCGCTAAATCTTCTTCTAGTCATTGTTCTTTTTGTCAAGTTTGGTGTATAACTTAATGAATAGGCGCAAAGTGGCTGCAAATTTACGCAGAGTTTGTTGAAAAAGAAAGCATGTCAGAATAAAATAGCGTCCGGAGCGTCTCAAATAATCTTAATTGGAGGGAGGTGCGTAGCAATGCTTTTCGTATTTTTGCCACCTCATGAATCAATCGTATGTCTAATCAGTATTTTCAGTTCAAGCAATTCAATGTCCGCCACGACCGCTGCGCGATGAAGGTGGGAACCGACGGTGTCCTCCTGGGAGCATGGGCGAGGGTGGAGCATGCGTCGACGGTGCTCGACGTGGGCACGGGCACGGGGCTCATTGCGCTGATGGCGGCGCAGCGCAACCGCACGGCGCGTGTCGTGGCCGTCGAGCTGGACCCCGAGGCAGCCCGGCAGGCTGCGGAAAATGTGCAGGAGAGTCCCTGGGCCGACCGCATGGAGGTGGTCTGTGCCGATGTGAAACATTATGAGGGCGACTGCCTTTTTGACGCAATCGTCTCCAATCCGCCTTATTTCGCGAACTCGCTGAAGAGCGGCGAGGCACGGCGCACGGCGGCGCGGCATGCCGACGGGCTGACCTGTGCCGACCTGCTGGCCTGTGTGAAGCGGTTGCTGGCCCACGGCGGGGAGTTTTCCGTCGTCATCCCCTTCGATGCGTCGCTCCACTTCATTGCCGAGGCGGCGGGCAAGGGGCTTTATCTCGTGCGGCGGACTGCCGTGCGCACGCTGGCCGGCATGCCGCCCAAACGGGCGTTGCTGGCGTTTCGCAAGGGGCTTGCATGCGGGCCCGAGGGCATCAGTGACGACGAGCTGGTCATCGAAACTGCCGGACACGCCTACACCGACGGTTACCGCCGGCTCACGGAGGACTTCTACCTCTTCTTCTGACGCTATTTCTTTGTGAGTTTTCTGAGCAGGAGCTCGCGGTTCATCTCCAGCCAGCGCTTGTTGCGCGTTTGGATGTTGTTGCGGATGGTGTTCACCTCCACAAGATAGTCGCTCAGGGTTTGCAGCAGCGATTCGGGCCCCTTGAACTTCTGCCTTTTCTTGCTGTTGACAATGATGTTCAGGGCTTTCGGCACCACCTGCACCTCCAGATCCCTGCCCGTCATCACGGGGTCGCCATCGAAGTGGATGACGCCCTCCTTGGCCCTGTGGATGCGCAATTTGCGGCAGCGGAACGTCTTGATGCGGCTGTTTTGGTCGATGGTGCGGTTGAACAGCTGGAACGCGAGCGCCGGCACGTCGAGCACGGTGAACGGCTCCACCACGGTGACGTCAATCAGGCCGTCATGGAGCGACGCCTGGGGCGCGATGTAGGCGTTGTTGCCATATTGTGAGGCGTTGGCGCAGGCAATGAGATAGGCTTTGAGCGTCGTCACCTCGTTGCCGTCGCACAGCTCGATGTTGTAGGTCTCGGGCTTGTAGCTCAGGCATTCATGGAGCATGTTTTCCAAGTAGGTGAGCGGCCCGCGGCGCCCCGACTCGGCAAATTTCTGGCTCACGAAGGCGTCGAAGCCCACACCGCAGGTGCAGAAAAAGGGGATGGAGTTTATTGTCCCGTAGTCGATGCAGCTGGTCGCGCCTTCGTTGATGACGTCGACGGCCTCACGCAGGTTCAGCGGGATTTGCAGATGGCGGGCAAGTCCGTTGCCCGAGCCGCACGGGATGATGCCCAGCGCGGTGTCGGTGTGGACAAGCGAACGGGCCACTTCGTTCACCGTGCCGTCGCCGCCGATGGCCACCACCACTGCCGCGCCTTCTGCCGCCGCGGTGGCCGTGAGTTCAACCGCATGTCCTGCAAACCGGGTCGGGATGATGTCAAAATCATATTTATCCTTATCTATACGCTTCTTGATAAGCTCGACGATTGTGTCCTTGCTTTGAGTGCCGGAGATGGGATTGACGATGAATATGATTCTTTGTTTCTCCATGTTTTGTTCCGTTCTAAATTCTGTTTTCGTTTGGAATAGGCCGTGCAAAGATAGGCAAAAAATGAAGAGATGCTTTAATGCCGCCTTCAAAAAACAGGACGAAACACGCTTCAGAAAGTCGCCCCGCACGGAAGAGCGTCCGCCGGAGTGTGTGTGCCCGCAGCTGCCGT
>CAZOKL010000005.1:0-27895 GCA_964580305.1 uncultured Bacteroides sp. | reverse complement strand
GCGTGGCGGATGTCTCCGCCGGTGCGGGACGTCAGTTGCCGGAGTCATATTGCCGTCCGATTTCATAAAATCGTGACAAGACGAGTTTGATATATAAAAAACAGTAAAAAACTGTCTGATAAAATGGGATTTTTCTCTAACTTTGCCCGCTGTTTTTAAGGCTGTCATCAAACGGCAGCCGGAAACCTAATATATTAATGAGAATATAAGCAAATAATCGCTTATCATGAACTAAGAATATGGGATTATTACAAGACAAATTATCAAAATACGACTTGCCGCAGCAAATCATGGCCAAGGGCGTATATCCTTATTTTAGATGTATCGAAAGTGGACAAGACACGGAAGTGATGATGAGTGGGCATAAGGTCTTGATGTTCGGTTCGAACTCTTATCTGGGATTGACCAACCACCCGAAGGTTATCGAAGCGGCAGTCGAGGCGACGCGGAAATACGGGACGGGATGCGCCGGCTCGCGTTTTCTCAACGGCACGCTTGATTTGCACATCGCTCTTGAGAAAGAACTTGCGGAATTTGTCGGTAAGGAAGAAGCCATCATCTATTCGACAGGTTTTCAGGTCAATCTGGGCGTAGTGTCGTGCGTGACGGGCCGGAATGACTACATTTTCTGCGACGAGCTTGACCATGCTTCCATCGTCGAGGGCCGGCGCCTGTCATTCTCCACTGCGGTGAAATTCAGACACAACGACATGGAAAACCTTGAGCGCGAGCTTCAGAAATGCGCTCCCGACGCTCTGAAACTGATTGTCGTTGACGGCGTGTTCAGCATGGAGGGCGACGTGGCCAATCTGCCCGAAATCGTCCGCCTGAAGCAGAAATACAATGCCAGCATCATGGTGGATGAGGCCCACGGACTGGGCGTTCTCGGCCGTCAGGGACGAGGCACGTGCGACCATTTCGGCGTCACGAACGACGTTGACCTCATCATGGGCACGTTCAGCAAGTCACTGGCCTCCATCGGCGGCTTCATCGCTTCAGATTCGTCCGTCATCAACTATCTGCGCCACAATTCCCGTTCTTATATCTTCAGCGCAAGCTGCACCCCCGCGGCGACGGCTGCCGCACGCGAGGCGCTCCACATTCTGAAAAACGAACCCGAACGCGTGCAGCACCTGTGGGACGTGACAAACTATTCGCTGAAGTGCTTCCGCGAGTTGGGCTTCGAAATCGGAAACACATCGACGCCGATTATCCCGCTTTACGTGCGCGACATGGAGAAGACATTCATGCTGACGACGATGCTCTTTGAAGAGGGTGTGTTTGTGAACCCCGTCGTGCCGCCGGCATGTTCGCCGAACGACACGCTGATTCGCTTCTCGCTGATGGCCACCCACACGAAAGAACAGGTTGACTTCGCCATTGAAAAACTGGTGAAATGCTATAAGGCGCTGGAGCTTCCCTTGCATCCCCAGTCTTGATGAGGGGCAAGGCCGCACAGCCACACGGACGGACTGCACAGACTCTCTTGCAAGGAAGCCTGCGTAGTCCGTATTTATTATGACAATGCAGATGATAACCACATAAAACTGAAAAACATGAATAATTTTACTTTTTATAGCCCTACGGAATTTGTTTTTGGCAAGGGCACGGAACTTCAGGTCGGAGAGTTGGCACGCAAGCACGGTGCCACGAAAGTGTTGCTCGTCTACGGATGCGGTTCCGTCGTCCGCAGCGGTCTGCTCGACCGCGTAAAGGAGGCACTTCGCAAGTCTGACCTCCCGTTTGCGGAGCTGGGCGGCGTGCAACCCAATCCGGTCGACCGGAAAGTCTATGAAGGCATCCGTCTCTGCCGTGAAGAAGGTGCCGACTTTGTGCTGGCCGTGGGCGGAGGTTCGGTCATCGACACGGCCAAGGCCGTGGCAGCCGGCGTGCCCTATGATGGCGATTTCTGGGACTTTTTCATCCAGAAAGCGTGCGTGCTGAAAGCGCTGAAGGTGGCCGTGGTCCTGACAATACCCGCAGCCGGAAGCGAGGGTTCCGGCAATTCCGTGATTACGAAGGTGGACACGCAGCAGAAACTGAGCATACGCGTGCCGGAGCTGCTCCGTCCGTGCTTCTCCATCATGAATCCCGAGTTGACCTACACGCTGCCTCCCTATCAGACGGCTGCCGGCATTGCCGACATGATGGCACACATCATGGAGCGCTATTTCACGAACACCCGTGACACGGAGATTGCCGACCGCCTGTGTGAGGGCACCCTGAAATGCATCATCACGGAGGCCCCCCGCGTGATGACCTCCCCGGAAGACTATGGTGCGCGTGCCAACCTGATGTGGGCGGGCATGATTGCCCACAACGGCACTTGCGGCGTGGGAAACGAGGAAGACTGGGCCTCGCACTTCATGGAGCACGAAATCAGCGCCGTTTATGACGTGACCCACGGGGCGGGCCTGGCCGTGATTTTCCCCGCATGGCTCACGTGGATGGCCTCGCACCATGTGGAGAAGGTGGCGCAATATGCCGAGCGCGTGTGGGATGTGCCGGCGTCGGCCGACAAGAAGGCGATGGCGCTGGAGGCCGTGCAACGGCTGAAGACGTTCTTCCGCTCCCTTGGCATGCCTGTCACCTTCGGCGAGCTGGGCATTGAGCATCCCGACATCGACCTGCTGGTGGAGAAGCTGCATGCCAATAAAGGCGAAGAAGTGGGATGCTACGTGCGGCTGGGTCGCAAGGACACCAGGGAAATCTATGAACTGGCCCTTTGAGCCGTGGGGCACGGCTTGCCCGATTATGGAGCATAATTTATGATTGTATGAACTTAAAATGAAGATAAAATCGTGACTACACTGTTAGCCCTTATCTGCGGGCTCGCCGTGGGACTGCTGGCGGGCTTTTTTGTGGAGCGTTCGCGTGTCCATAAGCTGCAGGCGGAGCTGTCTGAGGCTCATAGCCGTCAAGCACGTCTGGAGACGCTTGCCGAAGCATTGCGCCAGCAAAATGACACCACCGCACAGCTTCTCAAGGAGTCGGACAACGAGATGCACCGCAGAACCGAGGCCATGAAGAACGAGTTTCGTGATTTGGCCAATGAAATTCTTGACTCCAAGACTTCCTCGCTGAAACAAACGAACCGGGAACAGATGGACGCACTGCTCACGCCCCTGAAGGACAACATCGAGAAGCTGGGCAAGTCTGTTATTGACGGACGCATTGCCGGGGCGCAGCAGAAAGAGTCGCTCGACCATGCGTTGCAGCAACTCATGAAGCGCACGGAACAGCTGGGAGAAGATGCGGAGAAGCTGGCCAAGGCTCTGAAGGCCAATCCGAAGGTGCAGGGCGATTGGGGCGAGATGATTCTGGAACGTATGCTTGAAGAGTCAGGCCTGCGGAAAGGCGAGGAATATTTCGTGCAGGAGAATTGCCCCACGGAAGACGGGCGCAACGTGCGGCCCGACGTCATCGTCCGTTTCTCCGAACACCGCAGTGTCGTGATTGACTCGAAGGTGTCATTCACGGCCTATATGAACTATGTCAACGCCACTTCCGTGGAAGAACAGAATGCCGCATTGACGGCCCATCTGGCTTCCGTTCGCGAACACATCAACGAACTTGCGGCAAAAGATTATTCGAAGGCGGTCAAGGACTCTGTCGGCTATGTCCTGATGTTCGTGCCCAACGAGGGTGCTTACATCGTCGCCCTGGAGCGCGACAGGGATTTGCTCAATTATGCTTATCGGAAAGGCATCATCCTCATCAGTCCCTCCAATCTGATGATGGCCTTGCAGCTGGCCTACAACCTGTGGCAGAGCGAAAGGCAGTCGCGCAATGTGGAGGAAATCATACGCCGCGGCAATCTTCTTTATGAGAAGTTCGTCACCTTTGTTACCACCTTTGAAAAGATAGGGAAGCAGCTTGACGACACACGCCGGCAGTATGATCAGGCATTCGGCACCCTTGCACGAGGCAACGGCAACATCATCACCAGTCTCAGCAAGCTGAAGGAGCTGGGTCTTACACCCCGCCGGGACATCCCGCAGTCGGTCATTGATAAAACTGACAGTCTGCCTTCTGCATGAAACTTGTGCGGGTCGGAAAGTTGAAAGCTCTCCGACCCGCATAAGTTTTTGTTGATGAATAAAGGGATATCGTTCATCCGGATAAGAGAGCCTTTCATTTTCAAATACGAGATGGGATGCTTAATCGTGTTAAAAAGCTTTTTAAGCCATAGAGGAAAAACTTTAGATAAATACTTAAATAATGACAGAAAGAATAAAGTAGTGAATAGTAGAGCCTTACAAAAAATACTTTATGGATGCGATATTGTTATCTTTATGCATAATTTGGGGCGATGAACGTTAACGACTTATTTTTACTTGTTTATTTTTTCTAAAAAATATTCCTTAGGGAAGAATGCTACATTTGATTTTTTTCTATCTTTGAGCTTGTAAAAAGAAAATTGATTTATTAATAATAAAAGAATGCTTATGTCACAACTAATAGGACATATTTCGCAGATCATTGGTCCGGTGATTGATGTTTTTTTCGAAGGAAAGGATATCGATGCTGAGTTGCGTCTGCCGCGCATCCATGATGCTTTGGAGATCAAACGTCCTGATGGACGTGTGTTGATCGCAGAGGTTCAGCAGCACATTGGTGAAGACACGGTGCGTACAGTGGCAATGGATAGTACGGCTGGTTTGCGAAGAGGTATGGATGTTGTCTCCACGGGACAACCTATTACAATGCCGGTAGGCGATCAGGTGAAAGGACGCATGATGAATGTTACCGGTAACGTTATTGACGGAATGAAGGAGTTGAATCGTAAAGGTGCATATCCGATTCACCGTGAACCTCCTAAGTTTGAGGAGTTGTCGACTAGTCGTGAAGTGCTCTATACGGGTATCAAGGTGATTGATTTACTTGAACCATACGCTAAAGGTGGTAAGATTGGTCTGTTTGGCGGTGCTGGTGTGGGCAAGACAGTGTTAATTATGGAGTTGATTAATAACATTGCCAAAGGTCATAACGGTTTCTCTGTGTTTGCCGGTGTTGGTGAGCGTACGCGTGAAGGTAATGACCTGCTTCGTGAGATGATTGAATCTGGTGTTATCCGTTACGGAAAGGAATTTGAAGAAGGTATGGAGAAAGGCGAATGGGATCTTTCCAAAGTGGACTTCGACGAGTTGAGAAAATCACAGGCTACGCTTGTGTATGGACAGATGAATGAGCCTCCAGGCGCACGTTCATCCGTAGCTTTGTCTGGTCTGACCATAGCCGAGTCATTCCGTGATCAAGGTGGTAAAGACGGGAAATCAAGCGATATTCTGTTTTTTATTGATAATATCTTTCGTTTCACTCAGGCAGGTTCTGAGGTATCTGCTTTGCTGGGACGTATGCCTTCAGCCGTAGGTTATCAACCGACTTTGGCAACGGAAATGGGTCAAATGCAAGAGCGTATTACATCCACGAAAAACGGTTCAATCACTTCTGTACAGGCTGTGTATGTGCCTGCCGATGACTTGACCGACCCTGCTCCGGCTACTACATTTACTCACTTGGATGCAACTACAGTGTTGAGTCGTAAGATTACGGAGCTTGGTATTTATCCTGCTGTTGATCCGTTGGATTCCACATCTCGTATTTTGGATCCGTTGGTTGTGGGTGAAGACCACTATAACACGGCTCAACGTGTGAAACAAATCTTGCAGCGCAACAAGGAATTGCAGGACATTATTTCCATCTTGGGTATGGATGAATTGTCTGAAGAAGATCGCATCACGGTGAACCGTGCGCGTCGTGTGCAACGTTTCTTGTCCCAACCGTTTACAGTGGCTGAAAAGTTTACAGGAGTACCAGGCGTGATGGTTTCTATCGAGGATACAATCAAAGGTTTCAAGATGATTTTGGATGGTGAAGTAGATCATTTGCCAGAACAAGCATTCTTGAATGTTGGAACTATCGAAGACGCCATTGAAAAAGGTAATCGTTTGTTGGCTGCTGCAAAACAAAGTAACGATTAATTATGGAAACGAAAGGCTTGAATTTAGTGATTGTTTCACCGGAAAAGATGTTGTTTAAAGGAACGGTGGCCAATGTGACTTTTCCTGGGACACAAGGTGTGTTTATGGTTTTGCCACAACATGCACCTTTGTTGTCATCGTTGGAAAAAGGTGTGATTAGATACACCACGTCACAAGGAGAACAGTCGCTGGAGATTACAGGAGGCTTCGTGGAAATAAAAAAAAATCAGGTGTCGGTTTGCGTGGAACAATAAAAAGGAATTGATATGTTGACAAAGATCAAAAGGAAGTTCATTCTCTCTTTAACTGTGTTGATGTTGATTTTGGGATGGGGTGGAGCTGAACTATTCCAACTGTTCTTTGCAGAATATTATTCACCATATTATCCATTGATTCCCGTGTTTTTTTATGTGTTTGGATTCATTTTTATTTATGTGTTTGAATACATGCACAAGTATATGCCCGATAAGTCTCTGATGGTGTATGTTATTGATAAAGGAGCGAAGTTGTTGGTCGGACTGATTTTTTTAGTCCTTTACGCCATGTTGGTAGGTGTTCAGACGAAAGCCTATTTGTGGACGTTCCTAATTTATTATGTCATATATATGATATTTGAAAGTTGTTTCTTCCTCCGTTTTGAGATGGAAATGAAAAAAATGAAAAAATGAAGAAATTACGCTATTTAGGATTGTTTCTGCTTGTCTTTGCATTGGGAATTATGCCAATGTATGCGAATGGAAACGAGGCAACGGAAGAAAAGGGCACGGTGGACGTACAGGAAATCGTATTCGGACACATCCGCGATGCGTACGAGTGGCACTTATTTACTTTCCAAGGTAAGCATGTATCTATCTCTCTTCCTGTTATCGTTTACAGTTCAAACACAGGATGGCATGTTTTCTCATCTTCACACCTAACCCACGGTGACAAATATGAAGGTTTTTACATTGCCACTGAAGGCAGCTATACAGGGAAGGTGGTGGAGACAGATGCTCAAGGTAATGAGGTGCGCCCTTTGGATATATCCATCACAAAAACAGCTCTTTCACTAATGATCAACAGTGTCCTGCTTTTGGTTATCATGTTGGGAGTGGCTCGTTGGTATAAGAATCGTAAACCGAGTTCGGAGGCTCCGAAGGGTTTTGTCGGTTTCATGGAAATGTTTGTGATGATGATTCATGATGATGTGATTGTGAGCTGTGTCGGCAAGGATTATAAGCGTTTTGCTCCCTATTTGTTAACAGCTTTCTTCTTTATCTTCATCAACAATCTGATGGGCTTGGTGCCTATCTTTCCAGGTGGCGGCAATGTGACGGGCAACATCGCTATCACGCTGTTCTTGGCGCTAATGACATTCTTAGCTGTCAATATTTTCGGTACAAAAACGTATTGGAAAGACATTTTTTGGCCGGAAGTGCCTACTTGGCTGAAAGTTCCAGTGCCGTTCATGCCTGTTATCGAGTTGTTTGGTGTCTTCACTAAACCTTTTGCATTGACAGTCCGTTTGTTTGCTAACATCATGGCCGGTCATGCCATTATCCTTTCATTGGTGTCCATCATTTTTATTACTGCATCCTTGGGTGCCGTGCTAAGCACATCCATGACCATCATTTCTGTGCTGTTTTCCATCTTTATGTCTTTGCTTGAAATCTTAGTGGCATTTATCCAAGCATATGTATTCACCATGCTTTCAGCCGTGTTCATCGGTTTGGCTAGGATTCATCATGAAGAACATGCATAAAAATAGAACAAATAGAGAATTAAAATTTAGTAATAAACTTAAAAACTGAAAATTATGTTATCTTTAATTATGTTACAAGCTGCAGCTGCAGGTCTTTCACAGTTGGGTGCCGCAATTGGTGCAGGTTTGGCAGCAATCGGTGCCGGTATTGGTATTGGTAAAATCGGTGGTTCTGCAATGGAGGCTATTGGCCGCCAACCTGAAGCATCCGGCGATATTCGTATGAACATGATTATTATTGGTGCCTTGGTTGAAGGTGTAGCATTGTTTGCTGTTATTATTTGTCTGTTGGCTCTCTACGCGTAATTCAAAATAGAGGCTTAGTTTATGGAACTACTTACACCAGATTTCGGTACGTTCTTTTGGATGCTGGTGTCTTTCATAATCGTCTTGGTTATATTAGCAAAGTTCGGTTTTCCTGCTTTGGTGAACATGGTTAACGAACGAAAGCAGTATATTGATGATTCATTGAAATCGGCACGGGAAGCCAACGAGAAATTATTGCATATCAAAGAAGAAAGTGAATCCATTTTGGTGGAAGCCCGCAAAGAGCAAGCCCGAATTCTGAAAGAAGCTATGGACACTCGCAACAAGATTGTCAATGAAGCGAAGGACAAAGCCAAAGCAGAAGGAGGACGTTTGTTAGAAGAAGCGCGTAAGCAAATTCAAAAAGAAAAGGACGATGCCATTCGCGATATCCGCAAACAAGTGGTTGAGTTGTCAGTCGAAGTGGCTGAAAAAGTGCTCCGTAAACAACTCTCTAGCGAGGTGGAACAAAATGGAATAATCGAACGCATGCTTGATGAAGTTTTCGATTCTAAAAAGTAAGTAAATTATGAACACAGGAGTAATATCTAAACGCTACGCAAAAGCTTTATATGAATTTGCCAAAGAAAGCAAAAGGGAAGAGCAGGTTTATCATGAGATGATTCTGATGGTTAATAGTTATCTGCAGGTTCCTGATTTGCATAAGGCACTGTATAATCCTTTGCTGTCGACGGATGCTAAGATAGACCTGCTGTGCAAAGCAGCCGGAGGAAAGGTGAGCGAGGAATTGAAGCATTTCTTTTCATTGGTTTTGAAAGAGCATCGGGAGAAATTCATGCAGTTCATGGCTTGTTCGTATATCGACCTATATAGGAGTAAAAACAATATCCTTATCGGTAGGCTGATTACTGCGACTCCGGTCAATAAAAGAATCGAAGACCGCATGAGAATGATGATAGAAAAAACTACTCATGGCACTGTCGAATTCGAGACAGAGGTGGAACCTTCTATCCAAGGTGGGTTCATTTTGGATATTGATTTTAACCGCTTGGATGCGAGCGTTGCTACTCAATTCAAGAGAATCCGTCGACAGTTTATGGAAAAGAATAGAAGAATTGTATAATTAAACAAGAAAACATGTCTGAAAATATAAAACCCAGCGAAGTTTCCAGCGTTTTACTTGAGCAGTTGAAAGGTGTTGACACAAGTCTTCATTTTGAAGAGGTGGGTACGGTGCTTCAAGTGAGTGATGGTGTGGTACGTATCTATGGATTGCGTAATGCTGAAGCTGAAGAGTTGCTCGAGTTCGAAAATGGTGTGAAAGCTATTGTAATGAACTTGGAGGAAGACAATGTTGGTGCTGTGCTGTTGGGCCCTACCGACAAAATTAAGGAAGGTATGGTAGTGAAACGCATGGGACGTATTGCTTCCATTTTGGTGAGCGAAAACATGTTGGGACGTGTCATAAATCCGTTGGGTGAGCCGCTGGATGGTGAAGGTGAGATTGGTGGAGATACGGTGGAGATGCCGCTAGAACGCAAATCACCGGGTGTAATCTATCGTCAGCCAGTGAGCGAACCGTTACAGACGGGTTTGAAGGCTGTAGATTCGATGATTCCTATCGGACGAGGCCAGCGTGAGTTGATCATTGGCGATCGTCAGACGGGTAAAACGGCCATTGCCATCGATACGATTATCAACCAACGTGCCAACTATGAGGCCGGCAATCCGGTGTATTGTATTTATGTAGCTGTCGGCCAGAAAGGTTCGACTGTGGCTAATATCGTAAATGTATTAAAGGAGAAAGGTGCTATGCCTTATACCGTGGTTGTATCTGCTACGGCCGCCGATCCTGCAGCATTGCAATATTTTGCTCCTTTTGCTGGTGCTGCCATCGGTGAGTACTTCCGTGATACGGGGCGTCATGCTTTGGTGGTTTATGATGATTTGTCCAAGCAAGCCGTGGCTTATCGTGAAGTGTCTTTGATTCTGCGTCGTCCGTCAGGACGTGAGGCCTATCCGGGTGATATTTTCTACTTGCACTCCCGTCTATTGGAGCGTGCAGCCAAGATCATCCAACAACAGGAGGTTGCAGAACAAATGAATGATCTGCCTGCCAGCCTGAAAGGCCGTGTGAAAGGTGGTGGTTCGCTGACTGCACTTCCTATCATTGAGACCCAGGCAGGTGACGTTTCTGCTTACATTCCGACCAACGTGATTTCAATCACCGACGGTCAGATATTTTTGGAGACCGACCTCTTCAACCAAGGTTTCCGTCCTGCCATCAATGCCGGTATTTCCGTGTCACGTGTGGGTGGTAGTGCACAAATCAAGGCCATGAAAAAGGTTGCCGGTACGTTGAAGATTGACCAAGCACAATATCGTGAGTTGGAGGCGTTCTCGCAATTCAGCAGTGATGTGGATGCAGTGACGGCTATGGCACTTGACCGTGGACGTAAGAACAACCGGTTGCTGATTCAGCCGCAATATTCACCGATGCCTGTTGCAGAGCAAGTGGCTATTCTTTATTGTGGTACGAAAGGCTTGATGAAAGACATTGAAGTGAGTCAAGTACAGGAGTTCCAGGATGTTTTTTTGGCAGATTTGCGGGCCATGCATCAGAAGGATGTGTTGGATGTGTTGGCGACAGGAACTATCAATGATGATGTAACGAAGATTCTCACAGAAGTTGCAACGGCTACGTACATGAAACTAAAAAAATAAGCTATGGCGTCATTAAAGGAAATAAAAGGAAGAATAGGTTCTGTGAAGAGCACGTTGAAAATCACTTCGGCGATGAAACTTGTTGCATCGACCAAGTTGCATCGTGCCCAGACAGCGATTGAGAACATGCTTCCTTACGACCGACAGCTAGGAGGCATCTTGCACAACTTTATCTCAAGTGGTGTGACTGTGGAATCTCCTTTCATCGAGGAGCGTCCGACAGAGCGAGTTGCCGTAGTTGTGGTTGCTTCCAATTCGAGTCTGTGTGGCGGTTTTAATAGCAATGTTATTAGAAAAGCTAACAGCGTGTTGGAGGGGTACGCCAAACTTGGAAAAGAGAATCTTTTGGTATATCCGGTCGGACGGAAGGTTGCTCAGTCACTGAACAAGTTCTATGCATTGACGGAAACCTATAAGATGATTGGTGATAAACCAATGTACAAAGATGCTTCTGCCTTGGCCGAACACCTGATGGAGCTCTTTTTGAATAAAGAGGTCGACAGAGTGGAACTCATTTATACCCATTACAAGTCGACATCCACCCAGGTGGTCATGCATGAAACTTTCCTGCCATTGGCTTTACAGGTGGAGGAAGGGAAGCAGGAGGCCACAGCAGACTACATCGTCGAACCTTCGGCAGAAGAATTAGTGAAGCGTCTGCTGCCGAAAGCTTTGCGCATGAAGATTTACACTATCTTGCTCGATTCGAATGCTTCAGAACATGCAGCACGCACTGTGGCTATGCAACAGGCTACTGATAATGCTAACGAGCTCTTGCAAGAGCTGAACTTGATGTACAACAAGGGACGTCAGCAGGCTATTACCAGCGAGCTCTTGGATATTATCGGTGGATCTATCAAGTAGAAATCACGATTGATGATATGACTACCTAAAGGTTATCCCGACAAATGCCGGAGATAACCTTTTTCTTTTTATCTTTACACCCCGCAAATGCCTCACAGATACCTAAATCTGGGTATTCTGGTGACGGAAATACCTAAAAATGGGGATTTCACGATTGACCCGATTGTTGTTCTTTTGTATAAAATTTGAAAGCATGGATTATAAGAGTGCAAAATTCAAGCCTACTGACAAGATGGGCGATTTGATCAACCACGATTACAAGTTACTCTTGGTGATGAGCCGGTTCGGACTCTCGCTGGGATTTGGTGACAAGACCGTCGAGCAGGTGTGTCGGGAAAACGAGGTTGACGCCCCCACATTCCTGGCCGTGGCCAACTTCATTCATGAAGGCAACAACCTTATGGAGGCCAACCTTTCGCAAATCTCCATATCCCAACTCATGAACTACCTTAAGCAGGCACACAGTTACTTCCTGGACTTCTGCCTGCCTGCCATACGTCAGAAGCTCCTTGCGGCCATCGACTGCTCCATACATAACGAGATAGCCTTCCTCATTTTGCGCTTTTTTGACGAATATGCAGCTGAAGTGCGCCGCCACATGGAGTATGAGGACATGAACGTATTTACTTATGTGAGTGCACTTCTCGAAGGACAGCGGGAGAGCAACTACAGCATCAGTGTCTTTGCACGGCGGCATAACCAGATTGAATTGAAACTCGCCGAGTTAAAGAACATCATCCTGAAGTACTATCCCGAGCAGGGCAACAACCATCTGCTCAACGCCGTCCTCTTCGACATCTTCAGTTGTGAAGAAGACCTCTCGTCGCATTGCAAGATTGAGGACTTCCTCTTCGTACCCGTTGTCCGTCAGTTGGAAAAGAAGAAAGGCATATTATGAAAGATGATGTAATGTGGATAGCCGTCGCCGAATCCTCGGCCATCGTCCGTCACGGGATGCTTGAGATTCTCAAGCACTTTCCCGACACGACACACACGGTGCAACTGATTGAAATCACTTCACTTGAAGCGCTGGACAACTGCATGCAGGCGCGCGTCCCCGACATGCTCATCATTGACCCTGCTTTTGAAGGATGGTTCAACATCGACAACTTCCGTGCCGAGCCGACGACATCCGGTGTGAAGTGCATTGCTCTCCTTTGCAGCATGGTCGACCAAAACCTGCTCCGCAAGTATGACGACTTCATCAACCTCTACGATGACGAGGAGGCCATTTATGGCAAAATCCACCAGCTACTTGTCCGCACCGTAAGCGAGGCCGAAGCCGATGCCGACTCGCTCAGCCAGCGCGAGCGGGAAATCATCATCTGCGTCGTCAAGGGCATGACAAACAAGGAGATAGCTGAGAAACTCTACATCTCCATCCACACCGTCATCACCCACCGGCGCAACATTGCCCGCAAGCTGCAAATACACTCGCCGGCCGGCCTCACCATCTATGCCATCGTGAACAATCTTGTCGAGCTTTCCGACGTCAAGATGTGAGCCCTGCGCCATCACCGGCGAAAATACCTATTTTTAGGGATTGCACGCCTCACGCCGCAACCCTATCTTTGCAATGTCATTAAAAAGATAAGTTAGTTAGTCATAAAAATTACGTAACCACAATTTATTTTAATTATTAGTACATAAATTGCAAGTCCGCCCTCCGAAGTGATTTCGCGGGGCGGACTTGTTTTGTGCCTACTTCCCGCTCTGTCCGTCACCCTCCTGCCAGTGCCGGTAGTCGCTCACGGAGGCAAACGACACCTCGTCGGCCAGCAATCCGTCAAGTTCAAAACTGACATGCTGCTTCACGGCCTGCCTCATCTGCTTCGAGGGCCGGTACACGACGCGGGGCCGGCGGATGAGGCGGAAGTGGAAATCTTCCGGCCGCTTCACGCCTTCGCTCCCATACTCCAGACGGAGCGACCCGAGTCCGCCCAGCTGCACCGTCAGCCCCTGCGTCAGTAGTTGTGGCAGACACTGTTCGAGGATGCCGAGTGCCATTTGCAGTTCCAGTGCCGTCAGCGAGGTGTGTTGGGTCGCCAGGGCGCACAGTTGTTTTGTCGTCATCACCTTCCCCGGGGATGGTTCGGCATACCACAGGTCGCATTTCTCCTTGTTGATGCCGTTTCGTTTCTTTCTTAATTTGTACTTAGCCATATACTGATGTATTAATTTGTCTTGTCATGATATAATTCAGATAAATATCCTGTTTTTATGCTTGGAAAGGTATATACTTTATTATCCATAAACTATATATCTTATGCTTTATAAGGTATATACCTTTCCATCTATAAAAATAAGTAGTCATACGCATATATGCAAGTATATCGTCTGAAACGTAATACGTATTATATCGTGACAAGCACCAGTGAATGACTTGAATCAGTGCAGGGGATATGGCCATGCGGCCATCATGGAGAAGCGCATAAAAAATTCAGCGACTGCCGTTTGAGCGTTGGCAGTCGCCGGATGGCTTTTCTCTCGTTACAAGGGCAAAAAGAAAATGGAAAAAGGAAAATCAGCGTAGTCGGTCGGCCGCTTTCACAAGGCGCTCGTCGTGGCGGATGCCGCGGATGGCGAGCACGTTGAGCACGATGGCCACGAGCGGGAGGATGGCTCCCGTGCCGCTGGTGAAGGAGACCGTGTCGGGCAACAGTTCCTTATAGGAGATGACGAATGCTGCGAATGCGGCATACCATCCGAGGGTGACCAGAATGTTGAAGACGGTCAGACGCATTTGCAACTTCCTGTTTTTGAAGAGGAGGATGGTGACAAAGGCGATGATGGCAGCCAGCAATGCGATGGCAAACAGTCCCCAGCATGTGCCGTCTTGGTGTGTGCCGGCAATGTTCAGCTCATAGGCATAAAGTGTGGACACGTCTCCGCTCTTTCCGGTGTAGATGCCCAGCGGCATGCCCATTGTGGCCCCCATGAGGGCGACGACGAGCAGGAGATAGGCACTCTGAATGCGTTGGATCATGTTGCTTCGTGGGTTTGTGCGCGTGGCGCGTGTTTATTGGAGTTTCTCTTTTTCTTTGGCCGGATTGCGGTAGTAAACCTTGCCTTCGAGATATTCTTGTGTGGCAATCAGTGTCGGTTTGGGGAGTTTTTCGTAGTAGCGCGAGATTTCAATTTGCTCTCTGTTCTCAGACACTTCGTCCATGTTGTCGTTGTAGGATCCAAATTCTTGCAGCTTCTTGGAAAGGTCGTTCTTGATTTCCACGCTAATCTGGTTTGCACGTTTGCCGATGATGGCAACTGTTTCGTAGATATTGCTGGTGTCTTCACACAATTCCATCAAGTCGCGGGTCACCGTCGTGGTGGGGGCATTTGTCTTTCTGTAATCCATAATACTTTGTATCCTTTTTTGAACTATTTATTCATTGATATTTTTATTGGCTTCTTCAAACATCTTGTCGACGTCTTTCGTGTATTTGCTTTCGGGAAATTCGTTCTTGAAGGCGTAATATTCGTCGACGACATCGCGATAGCGCTCTTCGCGTCTCTCAGCGACACTTTCCGTGGCCATCTTATATTTGGCTTGCATCACGAGGTAGGAGAGGTCTTCCCGGCGTTTGCAGTAGGGGAAGTCCTGGAGGACGTTTTGTGCGGTGATGACGCATGACTGATAGTTGTTGCCCAAGTAGTTGCCCAGGTCGTAATACAGTTTGGCTGAGAGGAATTCCTTTTCGACAAGCTTGTCTTGCAACTCGAACATCATGTCCTGCGCATTGTCTTTATAGATGCTGTTGGGATAATATTCGCAGAACACTTGTATTTCATTGATGGCCTGGTAAGTGCTGGTCTGGTCAAGACGGGGCTCGGGCGTGTCGTTATAGAGTGCCTTGCAGGTGTAGTAGCGTGCAAGCTCTACAAATTCCCCGCGTGGATAGGTGGTGTAATATTTCTTAAAGGTAGACGCTGCTTCAAGCCAGTCACCCTGTCCGTAGTAGCACATGGCAAGCATGTAGAGTGATTCTTCGGCCTTACCGCTGCCTTTGAGGATGGCAATCATGTCACTCAGTAAGACGGAGGCTTTGTTGTATCGTTTGCTGAAAAAATATTCTTTGGCAGCTTCGTATCTGTAAGAATAATCCTGGCTTTTAAGTACCTTATTATAATCGCCGCATGAAGTCATCAGACAGGCGGATATTAGGGCTATCGCGGTTATACTTTTCTTCATCATTCTTCAAAATATTGCGCAAATATACGGAGAAGTGTGGATATACACAACGCGCACTTTCATTTTTAAACTATTTTTCGATGGACGGTGACTTTTCTTTCAGCATGTCTTCCAGTCTGATAAGTTCGTCGCGATATTGTGCTGCCTGGATGAACTCGAGTTTCTTGGCAGCCTCTTGCATCAGTTTGCGGGTGCGCTCGATGCTCTTCTCCAGCTGTTTCCGGCTCATGTATTCGACGACAGGGTCGGCAGCCACGCTGGTATATTCCGGTTCGACATAAGCTTTGGGAGCCTTGTCGGCGGTTGTCTCTTCCTGTCCGGTGAGCAGGGCGGTGCTGCGTGCTTTCTTGATTTGCTGCGGGGTGATGCCGTGGGCATCGTTGTAGGCCAGCTGTTTGGCTCGTCGTCGGTTGGTTTCATCGATGGTTTGCTGCATGCTGTCGGTGATTTTGTCGGCATACATGATGACCTTTCCGTTGATGTTTCGTGCGGCACGTCCTGCTGTCTGTGTCAGTGAGCGGTGGCTTCGTAGAAAACCTTCCTTGTCGGCATCGAGGATGGCTACAAGCGACACTTCGGGCAGGTCGAGCCCTTCGCGCAGCAGGTTCACGCCGATGAGCACATCATAGATTCCCTGTCGCAGGTCGTCCATGATTTTGACTCGTTCAAGGGTGTCGACATCGCTGTGGATATAATTGCAGCGGATGTCGTTTCGGGCCAGATAGTCCGTCAGTTCTTCGGCCATGCGCTTGGTGAGGGTGGTCACGAGCACACGTTCGTTCTTTTCAATACGTTGCTGGATTTCTTCCATCAGGTCGTCAATTTGGTTCAGGCTGGGACGCACTTCGATGACGGGGTCAAGCAGTCCGGTCGGGCGGATTACCTGTTCCACGACGATTCCCTCGCTTTTCTTCAATTCGTAGTCGGCCGGCGTGGCACTCACGTAGATGACCTGTTTGGTCAGTTCCTCAAATTCATCGAACTTCAGCGGCCGATTGTCCAGTGCGGCCGGCAAGCGGAATCCGTAGTCCACCAGGTTTGTCTTTCGGGCGCGGTCACCGCCATACATGGCGCGGATTTGCGGCACGCTCACATGGCTTTCGTCAATGACCGTCAGATAGTCATCCGGGAAGAAGTCAAGCAGACAGTAGGGGCGTGTGCCCGCCGCGCGTCCGTCAAAGTAGCGCGAATAGTTTTCGATGCCGGAGCAATGTCCCAATTCACGCATCATCTCCATGTCGTAGGTCACACGCTCATAAAGACGTTTGGCTTCCAGTGGTTTGCCAATCTCTTTGAAATGTTCCACCTGTTTGGTCAGGTCGTCTTCAATCTGGTGAATGGCGCGGAGTGTACTCTCTTTGGTTGTCATGAACAAGTTGGCCGGATAGATGCGAAACTCGTCATAGTCCATCAGACGATGTCCGCTGACGGGGTCTACCTCCTCAATGGTGTCGATTTCCTCGTCCCAGAACACGACGCGCAACAAGTTGTCGCTGTAGGCCAGGAAGATGTCCACCGTGTCGCCTTTGACGCGGAAGTTACCGCGGTTCAGGTCAATGTCGTTGCGCACATAGAGGCTGTCCACCAGCCGGCGCAGGAAGACGTTGCGGTCAATTTTCTGTCCGCGCCGGACGTCTATCACGTTTTCATAAAAGTCGGCAGGATTGCCCATGCCATAGATGCACGACACGGATGATACCACCACCACGTCTTTCCTGCCCGACAGCAAGGCCGATGTGGCAGCCAGACGCAGCTTGTCGATTTCATCATTGATGGCGAGATCTTTTTCGATATAGGTGTCCGTCGAAGGCAGATAGGCTTCCGGCTGGTAGTAGTCATAGTATGAGACATAATATTCCACGGCATTGTTCGGAAAGAAGCTTTTGAACTCTCCGTAGAGCTGGGCTGCCAGTGTCTTGTTATGGCTTAGGATGAGAGTCGGTTTGTTCACATTCTTGATGACATTGGCAATGGTAAACGTCTTGCCCGAGCCGGTTACACCCAGCAAGGTCTGTGCCGACATGCCTTGGAGCACCCCTTCGGTCAGTTGTGCGATGGCTTCCGGCTGGTCTCCGGTGGGCTGATAGTCTGACACTAATTCAAAGTCCATAAGTCTGCAAATCCTTTCTTTAAAATGGTAAATGACGGATGCAAAGGTAAGAAAATAGCAGTAAAAAACATTCCTTTTTGAATGGGGATTGGAGGTTGGGGCAGGGATGAATGAAGTCTTTTGTCAGATTCCTCAAACTCAACCTTTAACCACTGGTTTGCCTGGTCTCCTTTCCGTGCTTGCGCGGTCTCCTTTCGGCATCCGGGCGGCTTCCTTTCGGTGGTCGGCCGCCCTAAAGGGGGCTTAAACGGCGTTTGGCCAGCAAGAAAATCTTTCTGTCTGTGAGGCGAAAACCTCTGCTGTGAAAATGTTTCTTTTAAAAGATTACCGGCTTTGGTGTTTTTTTGTAAATTTGCAACCTTGAAATCCTATATGGCTAAAGAAATACAAACCGATTTAAATAATATAACTGTGGCAGAAACAAAGTATATTTTCGTTACAGGTGGTGTGGCATCTTCCTTAGGTAAAGGCATTATCTCATCATCGATTGGTAAATTGCTTCAAGCAAGAGGTTACAATGTTACAATCCAGAAATTCGACCCTTACATTAACATCGACCCAGGCACGTTGAATCCTTATGAGCACGGCGAGTGCTATGTGACCGTGGATGGCCATGAGGCAGACTTGGACTTAGGCCATTACGAGCGTTTCCTGGGGATTCAGACGACAAAAGCCAATAATATTACGACCGGGCGCATCTACAAGAGCGTGATAGACAAGGAGCGTCGAGGTGATTATTTGGGTAAGACCATCCAGATTATTCCCCACATCACGGATGAAATCAAACGCAATGTGAAGTTGTTGGGCAATAAATATAAGTTTGACTTCGTGATTACGGAAATCGGCGGAACGGTGGGCGACATAGAGTCATTGCCTTACTTGGAGAGCATCCGCCAGTTGAAGCGTGAGCTGGGACGCAACGCCCTGTGCGTGCACCTGACTTATGTGCCCTATCTGGCTGCTGCCGGAGAACTGAAGACGAAGCCGACACAACATTCCGTGAAGGAATTGCAGTCAGTTGGCATACAGCCCGACATCCTGGTGCTCCGCACGGAACATGAACTGAGCATGAACCTGAAGAAGAAAGTGGCCCTGTTCTGCAATGTGGACGAGTCTGCCGTCATAGAGTCGCTGGATATGCCTTCCATCTATGAAGTGCCACTGAGTATGCAAGCACAGAATCTGGATTCGATTATCCTGGAGAAGGTGGGTCTGCCTGTGGGTGAGACACCGACACTGGGGCCGTGGAGAGATTTCCTCAACCGTCGGAACAATGCCACTGAGACTGTCAATATTGGTCTGGTCGGGAAGTATGACTTGCAGGATGCTTACAAGTCCATTCGTGAAGCACTGTCGCATGCGGCAACTTACAATGACCATAAAGCTAAGATACATTTCATCAACAGTGAGAAGCTGACCGACGATAACATCGCCGACATCCTTAAGGACATGGATGGCATTATCATTTGTCCGGGATTCGGCCAGCGCGGCATCGACGGGAAGTTCGTGGCTGCCAAGTATGCCCGCACGCACAACCTGCCGACGTTCGGCATTTGCCTCGGCATGCAGTGCATGGCCATCGAGTTTGCCCGCAACGTGCTTGGATATGCTGATGCCAATTCCCGCGAAATGGACGAGAAGACGCCTCACAATGTGATTGACATCATGGAGGAGCAGAAGTCCATCACAAACATGGGAGGCACCATGCGTTTGGGCGCATACGACTGTGTTCTCGACCAGAACTCCAAGACGTTTGAGGCCTACGGACAAGTGCACATCCAGGAGCGTCACCGTCACCGTTATGAGTTTAACAACTCCTATAAGGCCGAGTTTGAAAAAGCCGGCATGCGTTGTGTGGGCATCAATCCGGAGTCGGATTTGGTGGAGATTGTCGAGGTTTCGGGCTTGAAGTGGTACGTCGGGACACAGTTCCATCCTGAATACAGCAGCACGGTGCTGAAACCGCACCCGCTGTTCATGTCGTTCATTAAAGCAGCTATTGATTAATATAAGAGATACTAAAGAATAAGGAAAAGAATGGAGAAAAATACGCTTATCGGATTTATCTTGATTGGTGCCGTGTTGATTGGATTTAGCGTGTTCAATCGTCCGAGCGCTGAAGAACAGGCGCATATACAGCATTTACAAGATTCTATTCAAGCCATTGTGTATGAACAGGAAGCCAAGCAACTGGAGCTACAAAAGCTGGCCCAGCAGCAAGCTGCTGCACAGGACTCGGCATCGTTGCTCTTTTATGCACGGCAAGGAGAGGAATCTGTTGTCACCTTGCAAAACAATCTGGTCGAACTGAAACTGACCACGAAAGGCGGACGGGTGCAGTCGGCCAAACTGAAGAAGTATAACGGGCAAGACCATAATCCTCTGATTTTGTTTGATGAAGAAGACGCAGCACTGAACTTCGCCTTCAACGGTAAGACGGAGAACATCCGCACGGAAGAGCTTTATTTTGTGCCGGAGAATGTGACCGACAGCACAGTGACCATGCGCTTGCCCATGAACGGAGGCGGACACCTGGACTTCAACTATAAGCTGCATCCTGACAGCTATATGCTGGACTTCACCATGCAGGCATACGGGATGGAAAACTATTTCGCCCCTTCGGTGAAGACTGTCGACATCCATTGGAGCCAATGCGCACGCCAGCTGGAGAAGGGATTCAGTTTCGAGAACCGTTTCACCTCGCTGTCATACAAACGGAAGAATAAAGGAAGTGACTATTTGAGCGAAACCAAGGAAGATGCCGTCGAAGAGACAACTCCGATGGATTGGATTGCGTTTAAGAACCAGTTCTTTTCCTGCGTGTTCATTGCCGGACAGGATTTTGGTGCGACAACGCTCAAGTCCACCCCGCGGGAGGAGGGCAGCGGTTATCTGAAGGATTATGACGCGACAATGGCTACCTTCTTTGACCCGACAGGACAGCAACCAACCCAGATGCAGTTCTATTTCGGACCGAACCACTTCAAGACCTTGAAGGCGACCAACAAACTGGCCGTCAATGGCAAAGACCTTGAATTGGAAGACCTTGTCTATTTGGGCTGGCCCCTCTTCCGGTGGATTAACCGTTGGTTCACCATCAACCTCTTCGACTGGCTTTCCGGCTGGGGGCTGAACATGGGCATCGTCTTGCTGCTGATGACCATCATTGTGAAGGCCGTCGTCTTCCCCGCCACCTACAAGTCTTACATGTCGTCGGCGCGGATGCGTGTGCTGAAACCTTATGTGGATGAAATCAACAAGAAATATCCTAAACCGGAAGATGCGATGAAGAAACAGCAGGAGACAATGGCGCTCTATAGCCGCTACGGCGTGAGTCCGATGGGCGGTTGCTTGCCGATGCTCTTCCAGATGCCGGTGTTCATCGCACTGTTCAACTTTGTGCCGAATGCCATTGAGCTTCGTCAGCAGAGTTTCCTTTGGGCGACCGACCTGTCGACCTATGACGATGTCATCCATTGGGGCATCCACATCCCGCTTCTGGGTGAGCACCTGAGCCTCTTCTGCTTGCTGTTCAGTCTGAGCAACATCATCAACACGTTCATCATGATGAAACAGCAAGACACGGGTGCCAATCCGCAGATGGCAGCCATGAAGTGGATGATGTATCTCATGCCTGTCATGTTCATATTCATCTTCAACAGCTATTCTTCAGGTCTGAACTACTATTACTTCATCTCCGGTCTGATAAGCATCCTCATCATGATGGTGCTCCGCAAGACGACCGACGAGAAGGCGCTGCTGGCCAAACTTGAGGCTCGCATGCAGGCCAACAAGAACAATCCGAAGAAGCGCAGCAGCATGATGGAGAAATTTGTCGCCTTGCAGAAGGAACAAGAGCGCATGATGCGCGAGCGTGAAGAGCGCGAACGCGGAAAGCGACGCTAAGAGATTTTTGACAGCTATCATAACGAAAGAAGCATGGATTGTAGGGAATGTCTCCCGGCAATTCATGCTTCTTTTTTTGCCTATGGATGCCGTTCAAAACGGGATAGTACGCCGTTCAAAATGGGATAGTACGTAGTTCGAAACGGGATAGTACGCAGTTTCAAACGGAATAGTACGCAGTTTTAAACGGATAAGCATCCATTTTTGCATGCGACCTTTCCGTGCTCAGAGGCAGGGGATGAGCTGAAACTTTGTCTCCGGAAATTGTGCGGCCAGATAGTCCCGGATGTAGTCTTGCGTGTCTCGCTGGATGATTTTGTCCTCCTCGGGCGGGAACAGGTTGTAGGCCACCGTGTGAAGGCGTATGCCCCGTCGCCGGATGGCTTCCAGGCTGAGGAGCGTGTGATTGATGCTGCCCAGCCGTCCGGAAGTGACCAGGATGAGCGGGTAGCCGCGCCGGGCCACGTAGTCGATGGTCAGCAGGCTGCGCGTGAGGGGCACCATCAGGCCGCCCGCGCCTTCGAGCAGGACGGCATCATAGCGGCGCGACAGTTCCTCCGTTGCCTCCTCGATGCGCGTGAAGTCGATGGGGCGCCGGTCGATTTCCTCGGCCAGGTGCGGCGAGCAGGGATAGGTGTAAATTTCCGGCATCGTGAGCCGTTCGCGGTCTTCAGGAAGCAGGCCGGTGCCCATGAGCCGACGGTGAAGCTCGATGTCTTCTGACAAATCGGTGTTTCCCGTCTGGATGAGTTTCTGTGTGATGGTGCGGATGCCTGCGCGGCACCATTCGCGCGCAAGGAAGCCGGTGGCATAGCTCTTTCCGATGTTCGTGTCGATGCCGCTCACGAAAAATACGTTTTCTTTCATGTTTGTTTCTTTTTAAGGATGATGTAAATCGGGTGATAGGTTAGTGTGACCCGCCCGTCGGGCGTGGCGAAAAGGCGTGCATAGTTGGCAATGAAGTCATACAGCCGTCCTTTCGTCCAAGCCTCGCGTCGGATGCCGGTCACACCGGTTTGTTGCAAATGCCGTAGCACGTCTTTGGGCGAGCCGAAGGTCAGCGTGATGCGCTCTTCCCCGGAGTGGACAGGCTCGTAGCCCCATTCGTCTGCGGCCTCCAGCCAATGGGCCGACGGATGGTAGGGCAGGGATGCGCCGGCAGTGCGTCGGAGCTCCCGGAAATGGTCTTCGCCAAAAAGGGCGAAAGCCAGGTGCCCGTCCGTTTCAAGGCAGGCTCTGCAAGTCTTCAGGAAACAGAGCGGACGTTCGAACCATTGCAGTGAAGAGCATGACGCAATGAGGCTGAAGCGCCCGTCGGGCACGGCGTGCTCGGCATCGCCGGCGACAAAGCGTGTCCGCTCGTTCAGCAAGTCGGAAAGCGTGTGCTCCATTTCCGGGCAGAGGTCGTTGAGCAGATAGTCGTCCGGCGTGTGGCGCGTCAGGTAGGGGCGTGAAAAGAATCCCGTTCCGCACCCGACTTCCCATACACGACGGTGTGCAGATGCCGGCAGATGCGCGTCGAGCAGTTCGACCATGTGCACTGCGATGTGTCGCTGCACGACGGCATGTTGTTCATAGGTCGGGATGGCCCGTGCGAAGCGTTCACGTATCAAGCGTTTGTCCATAACTCTTCCTTTCCGTTGATTAAGTCATGCAGCAGGCGGGCGTCATAGTGTGCCGTGTCCACTGTGGCGCACGGTGTTCCTTGCCATGCGCATTGCTGGTTGATGAACGGGAAGATGCGGTCACGCAGGCCGATGATGGCCTTGTCCCACTTCCAAGTGGAAGGACCGGCGTCGGCGATAGCTTTCTGGAGGGCTGCCAACTCTTCGCGCAGACTGTCCAACGGACGTGCCGGAGCATGCGTCTTGAACGCTTGCAGACTGTCTGCCTGGCCACACATGCGGCGTTGAAATTTCTCCCAGGTCTGCGCCGAGAAGTTGTCGAGCGTCCCTCGGAACACAGCGTCAGGGATTCCCCGTCCATCGTCGATGGGATGGTTCGTCCCGTTGAAAGCGATGCACCGTTCGGGTGAGAGTGAATGGCGTTGCAGCGTCTGCCCCGCCACCCATACGCCCATTGACCATGCCGCCACCCAGATGTGCCGGTAAGAGGATAGGGCAGAAGTGTCAAAGTCCAGGTTGTGATAGTCGAAACACAGCATGCAGTCTGATTCCGTCTCTGCCATGTCGTCCGCCAGATGTTCGTCCATGCCCCATCCGGCGAAAAAGAGCAGCAGGTCTGAGCTGTTACGATGTGTTATAAATGTTTGTTTCATAATTGTTCAGTCAGTTGGTTGAGTTCGTCTGTCGTGATGCCTGCGTTCAGGGAGAACCTGAGTCTGGATGTTCCGGGTGGAACCGTAGGCGGCCTTACAGGCAGGACATAGTATCCCAACCTTTGCAGTTGTTCTGCCTTACATGCTGTTTTGTGGCTGTCGCCCACAATCATCGGCACAATGTGGCTCTCCGACGGGCAAGTCCATCCTCGGGATTTGAGCGCATGTTGCAGGCAGGATGCCAGTTTTGCCAACTGTTGTCGGCGTTCGGTCATGTCGGCAAGCCGCTCCACGATGAAGTGTGTCCAAGCCACATTGACGGGAGGCAGGGCCGTCGTGAAGATGAGCGTGCGCATTTTGTTGACCAGATAGTCGCGGACGACGCGGCTACACACGACGTATGCCCCTACGGATGCCAGTGCTTTGCCGAACGTCCCGCACAGAAAGTCGATGTCGCCGATGCAGCCTTGCTCTTCGGCGAGTCCCAATCCCGTTCGGCCGCGTACACCGAAGCCGTGTGCCTCGTCAACGTAGAGCATCGTGCCGGGATACTGTCTTTTCAGGCTTGCCAGACGTGGCAGGTCGGCCGTGTCTCCGTCCATGCTGAAAATGCTTTCCGTCACGATGATGATGCGCGCAAAGTCGGCATGATGCTTTCGTAGCAATGCTTCCAGTTGGGAGTAGTCTTGGTGTCGGAAACGGATGAAGCGGCCAGCGGAGAGTCGGATGCCGTCTATCAGACTGGCGTGCACCAGCTTGTCGGCCAATATCAGAGTCCGGCTGTCGGCGACAGCCGGCAGAATGCCTGTGTTCATGTGATATCCGCTGCTGAACACTAATGCCGTTTCCCGTCCGAACGAAGCGGCAAGCAACTTTTCCAGCCGCGTATGAGCTGTGAAGTTTCCCGTGAGCAGACGTGACGATGAAGCGGAGAACAACATGTCTTCGTCGGTAAGTCCTTGTAAGAATTGTTTGCGCAGGGAGCTGTCTTCGGACAGTCCCAGGTAATCGTTTGACGAAAGATTGAGCATGCGTCGTCCTGAAGCGATGATGTTTCGTCCGTCGTGTGTCGCGGTAGGTAGTGTACGCAGATTGCCCTGTTCTCGCAAGGCTTCCAGTTCTTGTGCGAATGCTTCTTCACTATTCATGACTGTTTGCCTTGATTTCAGAAACAATCTTGACCATTGCAGACGTCAGTCTGTGCAGTTCTTCCGGTTGGATGATGAAAGGCGGCATGATGTAGGCAAGTCGTCCGAAGGGTCGTATCCACACGCCTTCTTCCACGAATCTGCACATTATCCATTCCATGTTTATTGGTTCACGCATTTCGATGACACCGATTGCTCCCAACACTCGCACATCAGCCACTTGGGGGAGTTCACGTGCCGGTTCCAGCTCTTCACACAGTTGGCGTTCGATGGCAGCTATTTTTTCTTGCCAGTTTGAGGCCAGCAGCAAACTGACTGATGCACGGGCCACAGCACAAGCCAACGGATTGCCCATGAAAGTGGGGCCGTGCATGAAGGCATAGGGATAATGGTCTGAAATCGTGCTCGCCACTTCGTCAGTGGTCAGCACGGCAGAGAATGTCATGTAGCCCCCGGTGAGTGACTTCCCGATGCACATGATGTCGGGTTCTATGCTGGCATGTTCGCAGGCAAAGAGTTTGCCGGTGCGACCGAAACCGGTGGCAATTTCGTCGAAGATGAGCAGTAAACCGTAGTGTTTGCAGAGTTTGGCTGCTTCGCGTAAGTATTGTGGATGGTAGAATCGCATGCCGCCGGCACCTTGTACAATAGGTTCCAGGATGAGTCCGGCAAGCTCTTCATGATGTTGCTCGATGACCGATTTCAATGGCAGGATGTCCGACTTGTCCCATTCGGCATGAAAGGGGCATTGCGGAGCCGGGACAAAGTGGCGTATCGGGAGAGCGTTGCCAAACAGACTGTGCATGCCGGTCACGGGGTCACATACCGACATGGCGTTCCACGTATCGCCGTGATAGCCGGAACGAATGGTTACAAAATTGTTCTTTTGAGGTTGATTCTTTGCAAACTGGTACTGCACGGCCATCTTCATGGCGACTTCCACCGCCACAGAACCGCTGTCGGCATAAAATATTTTTTGCAAGGAAGAAGGCACAATACTGAGTAGAAGTTTTCCCAGCTCAATGGCCGGTTCGTGTGTCAGGCCGCCGAACATGACGTGTGACATACGGCTTAATTGTTGTTCGATGGCCTGGTTCAGTATCGGATGATTGTAGCCGTGGATGGCACACCACCATGATGACATGCCGTCGATGAGTTTCGTGCCGTTGTCCAGTGTCAGAGTGCAACCCTCGGCACGGGACACCTTGTATGCCGTGAGCGGATGGGTGGCTGAAGTGTATGGATGCCATAAATGTTCTTTATCGAAAAGGTCAGGTTGATAGTTAAAGTTCATAGCCAATTTCTTTTATACGTTGTTTATCTGTGTTTACGTCAGAGCCGAGCGTGGTAAGCATATTGCCCACGATGGCTGAATTAATGCCGATGGTTAGCGCCCTGTGCAAGGTGTTTTCGTCTAGTTGTGCCCGGCCTCCGGCAAAGCGGAGATAAGCTGTCGGGTGAATGAGGCGGAAGAAGGCTACGGTGCGCAGTATTTCCCGTGAAGTCAGCGGAGCCATGTCTTGAAGCGGTGTTCCCGGGATGGGTTGCAAAATGTTGATTGGAATGGACGACACTTGGAGTTCACGCAGAGTGAAGGCCAGTTCGATGCGTTGATCTTCCGTCTCTCCCATGCCGATGATGCCTCCTGAGCAGATTTCCATCCCGATGCGTCGTGCTGCTTTCAAGGTTTCCATTTTTTGTTCTTGCGTATGGGTGGTGCATAGTGCCGGAAAATAAGAGGGAGCAGACTCCAGGTTGCAGTGGAAGCGTGAGACGCCGGCAGCATGTAGTCGTTTGAGTTGTTCTTCAGACAACAGTCCTAAGGAAGCGCACACTTTGATGTCACATTCAGCATGAATGGCACGTGTGCGTTCACAAATGGCATCTACTTCGGCATCGGAAAGCTGCCGTCCGCTGGTCACTAAAGAAAAACGTTTCACACCTTCAGCGGCATGTGCCTTTGCACTGTCTACGCACTCGTTGGTGGAGATGATGCCATAGGTCTGAATAGAAGTGTGATAGTGAGCTGACTGCGCACACCATTTGCAGTTTTCCGGGCATCGTCCTGACTTGGCATTGATGATGGAACACATGTCGAACACTCGCGAGGCACATCGCTTGGTAATTTCTTCTGCAGCTTGGTAGAGTGATTCGTCTTCCACCTGACTTGCCACAGCTTGCATCTCTGTCAGTGTGACCAGATGTCCTTCCAATACTTGTTCTTTTAGTTTCTTAATCATAATGATGTGATAAAAAAGAAAGGCAGCACTGGAAATAAAGACCATATTTCTAGTGTTGCCCTTCTTGTCAGATAATAATATAATTAGGTATAGTGTGGTTTGCCTTATTTGAAACACACAAACAAAGCAATATGATTTTCACTGTGAGAAATTCTTGTAATTCTTGGAGAAGGGAATCAACTTTCTCCCGAAACATTGGCGGAGAGTCCGTTTTTTGATTTGAGGTGTTTACCTCCATTCCCATATTGCTGAGTGAATTCGTCTTACTCAGTGATGCCTCTGCAATGCTTTTGCACACTTGTCCGATGGTGACATATTTACCTATACTGGCAAACATGGAGTAGGATTTTCTGCTCCAGCGCCGGAAACGTATCATGGGCTTTTTATGTGTGTATCGGATATTCATATCTGCAAAGATACGGAAATATGCAAACTATGAAATAT
>CAZOKL010000004.1:18193-44539 GCA_964580305.1 uncultured Bacteroides sp. | reverse complement strand
TGAATATCCCTAATTGCAGCTTAGTTTTTCATCCAAAACCGGTACATCACGATAGGTGCCTTTGTGTCGCAACTTTTCTTCATGCTGCGATAGACTTCTTCAAACATATAATTTGTATGCCGTTTTGCAAACGACTCGTATTCGTGTGGCCCGATGAGCAAATACCCCTCGCGTGGATTTTCCGTCTCAAACTGAAGTACACGGTTGTCTAGATAGAAGTTAACTGTAAAATAACGCATCATCTCCGTTGAAATATAACTGTAAAGATAACCTTCTGGTACATGGGTTCGAATGGCCTCAGCGATGGGTTTGTCTGACTTGGCATTCATCACCTCGGGCTGATAGACCGAATCAAGCGAAATGTATATGGTGAAAATGACTCCAAGCACCGGATAGAGCAGTTGTCGACGTGACCTTACATATTTAACAAACACAGCGATGGCCACAATTGGTAAGGCGATATACACCCAATGCATTCCGTCGATTGGTGTCGAAGAGACGGTCTGCACAATGAGCCCGAAACTCGAATCGGCTTTGTCGGCAGGTATAAAACGTGACACCACACCACCCTTGATGAGAAAGAGTGCCAGCATGGGCAAGAATGCCACAACCGACAATATCACACCATAAACATGGAGCAAAGATGACTTTCGACGCGAAAGGAACAACAGAAACTCGGCCAGGAAATAAGCGATGAAGGGATAGATGGGAAGCAAATAAGTGCTGCGCTTGCTCTTGGGAATGCAGTAGAACACAAAAATGAGCACGATGCTGAGTAATGAAAACAGTCTCGCTTCGTCCATATTGATAACATAATCCTTAAACGCTTTCCACCAATGCTGCGGACGCTTCCAAGTTTTTAATGAACAGATGGCAGTAGGAATGGCCAATAACATCAGCAGCGTGTAGGGCACATAACCGGAAAACACGGTTGTGAAGTTATAAAACATATTATGCTCATGCGAGCTGTAGCTCATCTTTCCCATAAAACGGCCGAAGTTTTCCTCCATCACCAGATTGAGAAAAGTGTCCCCTCCCTGCTGATAGGCAGCCACATACCACACAGCAGGCAATATGCAAGAAGCCACGGCTGTTACAACCATCTTCCCCGCTGTGTACCAGAAGCGCTGTCCTTTGATGAGCATGTACACCCCCGTCACCAGGCAAGGAAGCACAATACCCACCGGTCCTTTAGTCAATATGGCAAGACTCATCCACAATACGGCCCAAAAAGGAATACCTCGGTCACCGCGCTCCAGCCAACGATAGAACTGAAAGAGTGCCAACACGATGAACAGCGTCAACATCATATCCACCCGGCAAATCCATCCTCCACGATGCACTTCAAATGCTGTTAACGTGACCAATGCAGTTACGAAACCCAATTCCGCCCCACGACGACGAGCATAGAACAGATAAGTGCATATAGCCAAGATAACCATCGCTAAGGCTGACGGCAGACGCGAGGTGTACTCGGTCACATGACCGGAAAACAGGGAGAAGAAGGCGATGCACCAATGAAAAAACGGAGGTTTATAGGCTATGTCATCACCATTGTTGACAGGGAGAATCCAGTTGTCAGTCTGAAGCATGGACACGGCCACGATAGCTTCACGCGGTTCACCCTTGCTTTGAAACAAGGTCTCACCAAGAAAGGGGAATACCGTCACCCCGCATATCATGACAAGAAATAGGAGTAATTGTTTGTCTTTCATATCGAAAAGATGATCAAATAAGGAAAACTTGCCGTACAAAGATACAACAATATACTTAATCACGACACACCGGCACGACTTTTTAGATGCACCTTTGCATTCTTCACTCCTCTGACTTGGCACTATGAAATATTTTCCATAAATATGAAATACCGGATTTCGGAAGGATTCCGTATTTTAATTTTATAGATTTGCGAAATGGAGAAGATTATTCAGACTGACTCATGTTAATATGAAAAGGGTGCCCGGACAGAGCACCCTTTTTGTTTCCTAAGATTCATTTGTTGTTTGTTTCCGACTTCAGCCATTTGTCTAGCCAAGCAAAGAATGTGCGTTGCCATAAGACTCCATTTTGAGGTTTCAGCACCCAATGGTTTTCATCTGGATAAATGAGAAGCTCTGCAGGGATGCCACGGAGTATGGCGGCATTGAAAGCCGACATGCCTTGAGATGCCAGGATGCGATAGTCTTTTTCTCCGTGAATGCAAAGGATGGGCGTGTCCCATTTGTCGACAAACTTGTGAGGAGAATTGGCAAAAGTGCGTTGGGCAATGGCATTATTTTTATCCCAATAGGCTCCGCCCATATCCCAGTTGGCAAACCACATCTCTTCCGTCTCAAGATACTGTTGTTCGATGTTGAAAATACCGTCATGGGCGATGAAGGCCTTGAAGCGTTTGTTGTGATGACCGGCAAGCCAATAGACAGAATATCCGCCGAAGCTGGCGCCTACGCAGCCCAAGTGGTCAGTGTCAACAAAAGGTTCCTTTGCGAATGTATCAATGGCGGTGAGATAGTCTTTCATGCATTGTCCACCATAATCCCCGCTGATTTCTTCAAGCCATTCGCTTCCGAAACCGGGTAAGCCGCGGCGGTTGGGAGCTACGATGATGTAATCGTTGGCTGCCATGATTTGGAAGTTCCAGCGGAATGACCAGAATTGGCTGACCGGACTTTGAGGACCGCCTTCACAGTAGAGCAAGGTGGGATATTTCTTAGACGGGTCAAACTTGGGCGGATAGATGATCCAAACAAGCATGTCCTTGCCATCGGTGGTTTTCATCCAACGCTCTTCCACACGTCCCATCTCGATTTGGTCGAGGATGTGTTTGTTTTCCGTGGTGAGCTGTGTCACTTGCCCGTCAGCAGGGCTGACCGCATAAAAGTCGTCCGGAGCACTCATGGAGTGGCGTTTGCAAAGGAGGCGGTCATCCAAAAGGGTTACGACATCATAATCGAATACCCCGTCGGTGAGTTTTTCCACTTGTCCGGCAAGCGTAGTGCGATAGACCATTTTTGTGGCATGCCATACACCCGTGAAATAGAGCGATTGTGAGTCTGCGTCCCAACAATAAGAGTCTACGTTGGAATCAAAGCTTTCAGTGACATAGGTTTTTGTGTGGTCAGTCAGACTGTAGATGCAAAGGCGGTTACGGTCACTTTCGTAACCGTCGCGTGCCATGCTTTGCCATGCGATGTAGTTACCGTCGGGAGAAAATTGCGGATTGGTGTCATAGCCCATGTTCTGGTCGGGGTTTCCTTCCTCCTTGCACAAGTTGGTTGTCTGTTTGCTTTCTATATTATAGAGGTAGATGTCGGAGTCGGTTGACAGTGTATAGGCTTTGCCTGTTTTCTTGCGGCACGTGTAAGCGATGGTTTTCGAATCGGGGCTCCATGCCAATTGTTCGATTCCTCCAAAAGGTTTCATGGGAGATTCGTAAGGTTCACCCTCGAGCATATCGGTGACATTGCTGATGGCTTGCCCGTCAAAGTCGGCAACGAAAGGATGGGGGATGGTGGTCACCCACTCGTCCCAGTGCTTGTACATGAGGTCTGTGATGATGCGTCCTGTCGCTTTCGGCAAGTCTGGGTGGATGTCGGTTGTTGTTTGTCCATATTTCACTTGGGCAATGAACAGCAGTTTCTTGCCGTCGGGAGAGAATGAATAGCCTTCAATGTCTCCACCTTCATACGATGCGATGACTTTGCGTCCGCTGCCGTCCGGATTCATTTCCCACACTTCGTTTTTGCCATTGGCCGCACTCAGATAAGCAAGTTTCGTGCCGTCTTTTATCCAGCATGGTTCACCTTCGTTGCCGGCTCCTTGGGTGAGCAGGGTGTTGTCTGTCCCGTCGGCATTCATTAAGTAGATAACGTTGTGACTTTTGTTTTCTGGCACGCTGTAGTAAGACACGGTGTAGGCCACCTTTTGCGCATCGGGCGACACGGCTGCGCTTCCGATGCGTCCCATGGCCCAGAGGGCTTCAGGGCTGAGTCGGCCGTTGTTGATGGTAATCTCCTGACGTCCGATGACTGTTGAGTCACCGGCATTTTGATTCCCGTTGTTTGTCGAGCACGAAGCCAATAGCATCGCTGCCGACATCATTGCGATATGCGTTTTGTTCATAATTTTAGGAAGTAATGTTTAATGTTTGGTGCAAATTTAGGAAAAGCCTTTGGGTTACCACAAGCTCACCGGCACTTTTCTGAGGGAAAAGAGAGGTTGTGCCTAAATGGAAAGAATAATCAAACACAGAACCTCGGAGATACAGAGAAACATATCATGAATTGAGATGATACGCACTCTGTGCCTCCGAGGCTCTGCATTTAAGTGTTGTTCTGACACAACCCTCCTTATGAGAAAAAGAGGTGTTTCAATGTTTTATTGTGAGTCCTGGTAACGGCTGTAGATGACGTTGAGTTTGACATCGTCTTTCTCAAGTTTCAGGAAATTCAGTCCCAGGTCGTGTAATACACGCACAATGACGCTTGAACTGCTAACTGTTTGAGTCACCTCCGTGATGGGCACCAGCACCACTTTGTTCCAATCGGGATCACTGTCATAGTCATCCGGATTGTCCCGTCGCTGACGGCGCAGAGTGTTGATCAAGTTTGTAATGTTGGAGAAGGTGTATTGTCCGCTTGACAGATATGCGACGTATGATGTTTCATCATCCGGCACTTTCTGTTCTTCAAAGAACGTATCCAACTCACTTTTGCGCACCATCAGAAGTTCATCAGGTGCCTCCATTTGATATTTATTTTCATTGAGGTTGTTTATCCGGTTGATGGTCAGCAGGGCTGAGTTGATGGTGTCGTTGAGTGAAATGTCGTCAATGGGCAGGGTGACTTCCGTGAATATACCTGCCGGAGTCAGAATGTAGGCAACGTCTTCACCTTGAGCAAGCAGTTCATTGATGTTGTCCATGGAGAAACGGTTTTCCTGAACGACTTCCGGTGTGGCGATGAACGATGTGTAAGCGGTTATCAGTGAATCAACTTCACCGCTGGAGCTTTCCACTTTATAGTCAAAATAGACATCAAGATACACATAGTTTATGTTTAACACCGTGCCGTCACCCTGTGTGTGCTGGACATAAAAACCGGGGAACACATTGCGGATGAAGTTTTCAGAGTTCTTGAAATTCTCCGGATTGTCATAATAAGCCTTCACAAGGCGGTCGCCGAAACTTTTCGGCAAGGGGATGGTGAGCATGTGCACACCGTTGCTGCTGTAGAGTGAGTCGCCATGAATCATGTCGATGGCTGTGTAAACATGCTCTTGCAGGGGAGCCTGATCAGGGTCGTAATATAGAGTCGGATCGAGGTTGGTGTAGTAGAACTCGTCAGCTTCCAATACCTCGGTCAGTTCGTGTACGGCCAACTTCTGTGCGGCAAGAGAGTCGCCGAAGTAAGTAGAGTAATACAAGTTCAGTTCCACCGCCTTTGCTTCCGGATTGTCCGGGTCTTCCAGCAAATCAATATCCGGAAAGCCGAAGTTCTCCGGGCAATAGAATTCTGTCAGGAAGTCCGCTTCGAACACGGTGTTGGTGTAAGGGTCTGTGAACTTACCCAAATAAGCAGTCGTGCTGCGGGCCAGGATTTTTTCGATTGGTAGGGACTCTAACGTCACCGAATAGTCATATTGTGTACTCACGGTGAAGTCACCTTCGGGCATTACTTCAACACCCAGGGTGTTGGTGTTATCGTCACATGCTGCTAATAAAAACAAGGCGGGGATGACCAACGCCTTGTGCATGATGCTACTGATTTTCATTGTCAGTTTGTCTATAGTGTTTTTGTTTTGTGTGTTTATTCTTTGCCTGCGCTCCACACTTCGTCATAGAAACTGTTGCACGCATCCTTGAATGTTGCGGCATCGGCTTGATAGGGCAAAACCGGAATGTTCAGGCTACGGGCATAATCGGCAAGTTCAGGATTGCAGTTTTCACTTTGTATGATGAAGCCGTCGGAGTAGGCGATAGCCATTTTCTCCATGTCCAGACAACTTCTTGTGTTGTTGAGCAAATCAAGATCTTTTTGCTCCAGCCCTTTCAGCATGGCACGCACTCCCAGGCCCGATTCGAGCGGACGTTGGAATCCGTTCCCATAACTGGAATAAATGACTTTGGAATCGCGGAATGACGGTTCGTCGTTATAGGCTTTCTTGATGTATAAGGCTGCGAAAGTGCTTATCCAGTCATGACAGTGAACCACTTCCGGACACCACCGTAGTTTCTTTACTGTTTCCAATACGCCACGGGCATAGAATATGGCACGTTCATCGTTGTCTTCATACTCGTTCCCTTCTTCATCAGCCATCATCTGCCTGTGGAGGAAATAGTCATCGTTGTCGATGAAGTAGACCTGCATGCGTGCTGATTGGATGGAGGCAACCTTGATGATTAATGGATGATCAGTGTCGTCAATGATTAGATTCATGCCTGAAAGGCGGATAACTTCGTGCAACTGGTTTCTTCTCTCATTAATAATCCCCCATTTAGGCATGAATGTTCTGATTTCGTGCCCTTTTTCCTGAATATATTGCGGCAATTCTCTGCCAATGACGGCTGACGGAGATTTTGGTACGTATGGGGTGATTTCCTGAGTAATAAATAAAACTTTTTTAGCCTTCATGTTATTGTCATAAATCTTTCTGCAAAGTTAGGAAAAATATGGGTGATAAAGGTGTTTGTGCTATTACAATTATTCTTTTTTAAGGCAAAATGTGGCTTTTTCGACCACAAGATTTGCGGCTGGAAGAGGAGTTTTTGTTCACTTCTTCAGCCGGAAAAACTTTGTTTTCACCGGCTTCCTTATGTTTTTTTGTGGGATGAAAAGTGTCCGGTTGGAAAGTTGGGGTTATCTTTTCAGAGAGTGTGACTTTTGATGTTTTAAGGCTTTTTGGCGGATGAGGCCATATTTATGCCGTATGCGGGGAAAACGATGGGTTTTGTTGAATGTTTTCTTTCTTGAGCCCTTTCATTATGCGGAAAACTTTGCAGCTGTGAACTGATGGACAGAATGCTCTGCATGGCGCGTGCCAGAGAATGGATGTCTTTCTGTAACATGGTGATAAACATTGTGTTGTGTGCTTGTGCGCGTGTGCCGGATGCACCTCGTGAGCGGAGTCTATTCCGCGTGCGCACCGTCTCCTTTCCGTGCACGTGCGGAAAGGAGGCGGCTTGTGCCCCGGATTAACGGCGGAGAGCAGATGCTTTGATGGTGCTGATTGCCTGTCGGCATACGCTTATGGTGCGGGAGGTTTTGATGTGTTTCTTTTGTTTATAATATTTATTGTTTTATTGCAGGATGAAGTACAGCTTTGTTTTTATGCCATGAAGGGAAATAGGAAAAAATATAAGTCGCATTTCTATGGTCAATTAATTAAAACAATGTAATTTTGCGGCGATTTACAAACCAGAAGCCAATAAAGCTAATAATTTAGGAATGAAACTAATACAGACAGTTAAGGAATTGCAGGCTGCGCTGGATGACGTGAGAACGCTGGGCAAAACAATTGGCTTGGTTCCTACGATGGGGGCCTTGCACGCCGGTCATGCTTCCTTGGTGAAGCGTTGCGTGGCTGAAAACGATGTCGCCGTGGTGAGCGTTTTTGTGAACCCCACACAGTTTAATGACAAAAACGACTTGTTAAAATATCCTCGTACGCTTGAGGCCGATTGCCATCTTTTGGAAGGAGTGGGAGCGGCGATTGTCTTTGCTCCGTCAGTGGACGAGATGTATCCGGAGCCGGACAACCGGCATTTCAGTTTTGCGCCGCTCGACACGGTGATGGAGGGCGTGCATCGTCCGGGACATTTTAACGGGGTGTGCCAGATTGTGAGCAAATTGTTTGAAGCCGTGATGCCCGACCGTGCCTATTTCGGGGAGAAAGATTTCCAGCAGTTGGCCATCATTCGTGAAATGGTTCGCCAGATGCAATATCCGTTGACGATTGTCGGATGCCCCATCGTGCGTGAGGCTGACGGGTTGGCCTTGAGCAGTCGCAATGCGCGCCTTTCGGCCGACGAACGTGTTGCCGCATTGGGCATCTCACACACGCTTTTCCGGAGTCTGGACTTTGCCAAGGAACATTCTTTGGCTGAAACCAAGCATTTCGTGGAAGACGGCATCGCCTCGGTGGAAGGTCTGCGTCTGGAATATTTTGAGATTGTGGATGGCCGCACCTTGCAGACCGTGTCTTCATGGGATGAATCGGACTATATCGTGGGATGCATCACCGTGTATTGTGGAGAGGTGCGTCTGATAGATAACATTAAGTATAAGCAAGAAACGAAGTGAGTATGATGATAGAAGTATTGAAATCAAAACTTCACTGTGTGCATGTCACTGAGGCGAACCTGAATTATATGGGTAGCATCACGATTGATGAGGATTTGATGGATGCGGTGAACATGATTGCCGGAGAGAAAGTGGCGATTGTTGATAATAACAATGGTGAACGTTTTGAGACGTATGTCATCAAAGGTGAGAGAGGTTCGGGGTGTATATGCTTGAATGGAGCAGCAGCCCGTAAAGTTCAGGTGGGCGATGTGGTGATTATCATGTCTTATGCGCTTATGGACTTTGAAGAAGCCAAGACGTTTAAGCCTTGTGTGGCTTTTCCTGATGCCAATAATCACATTGTGAAATAGTTCTTTTTTTGGAGTAAATAAAACAAGCGCAACGTCTTGTCGGGTAAATCCTTCAGGACGTTGCGCTTGTCTTTAGGGTAAAGTTGCCGTTACATTAAGAATCCCAATAGGATACCGGCCGCTACGGCTGAACCGATGACTCCGGCAACGTTGGGGCCCATGGCATGCATCAGCAAATAGTTGTTCGGGTCATATTCCAAACCGATAACCTGTGAAATGCGGGCAGAGTCGGGCACGGCAGACACACCGGCATTGCCGATAAGGGGATTGATTCGTTTGTTTTTGGGCAAAATGAGATTGAATATCTTCACAAACATAACACCTGATGCCGTGGCGATGGTGAATGAGAGTGCACCCAGCATAAAAATCTTGATGGAATCCCAAGTGAGGAATTCGGAAGCTTGGGTTGATGCGCCTACGGTCAATCCTAGCAGCATGGTGATTGTGTCAATCAGCGGGCCTCGTGCAGTCTCTGCCAGACGGCGTGTGACGCCACTTTCTTTTAGCAGGTTCCCGAAGAACAGCATGCCCAGCAAGGGCAGTCCTGACGGGACGAGGAAGCACGTAAGCAACAGTCCGATGATGGGGAACATTACTTTTTCCGTGTGTGACACGCGCCGTGGAGGTGTCATGCGCATAACTCGTTCTTTCTTTGTCGTGAGCAAGCGCATGATGGGAGGTTGTATCACAGGCACCAGAGCCATGTAAGAATAGGCTGAAACGGCGATGGCTCCCATAAGATTAGGTGCCAGTTTGGAGGATAGGAATATGGCCGTTGGGCCGTCAGCTCCTCCAATAATGCCGATAGCACCTGCCTGCATGGGGTTGAATCCCATTTCAAGTGCAATCATGTATGCACCAAATATGCCAAACTGTGCGGCTGCTCCAATTAGTAATAACTTTGGATTGGAAATCAGGGCAGAGAAGTCCGTCATTGCTCCAATTCCTAGAAATATGAGTGGGGGATACCATCCCGAAGTCACACCTTGATAGAGAATGTTCAATACAGATCCTTCTTCATAAATGCCTACCTTGAGTCCGGCTTCGATATTAAAGGGAATATTACCGATGAGAATACCGAATCCAATAGGAATCAGCAACATTGGTTCAAACTCCTTGGATATAGCCAAGTATATAAAGAAAATGCCTACCAGAATCATGACCAGATGTCCCGGAGTTGCATTGTAAAAACCGGTATAGGTCCAGAAGTCTGCCAGATTGTTAGCGATGAATGAAACAAATTCTCCCATAGGTTTACTGTTCTTTTATCCGATCATGACAAGGTCTGTTCCCTCCAATACAGAGTCACCTTGTTTGACATTGATAGCTGTGATTGTACCGTCTTGGTCGGCGTTAATGTTATTTTCCATTTTCATGGCTTCAAGGATTAGCACTGTTTGCCCTTTTTTTACTGGGTCTCCCACTTGCACTTTGATGTCGATAATTACACCGGGAAGTGGAGACTTAACGCCTCTTCCCGCAGTTCTGTTTGCTGCAGGACCTGCTGTTTGAGTAGGCGCGGCTGTTTTGGGTGCAGTTGCTGGTTTGGCAACCGGGCGAACGGCAGGTTTCGGAGTTTCTTCTTTCTTCTCCATTTCCACGTTGTAAGCTTGTCCGTTCACTTCGACGTTGGCAATATGATCTTTGACTTCACCAATGGTTACTTTGTATTCCTTACCGTTGATGGTGTATTTATATTCTTTCATAGTTCTATGATTCTTAGTAAATTGGTTGATTTGGTTTTACAATTATTATTGTTTTCTTGGAGTGACGCGTAAGACGTCATACTTGGCACTCCAAGGGGAGTATATCCGGTGAATGGTTAATATGTTGGATTCAATGTCATGCACACCACCAAATTCTTCGTGAAGCGCCATTGCAATGGCTGCATATACTTCATTGCTGGATACTTCTGCAGTCTTGTTTGTAGTTTCTTCTTGTTTCATGTTTACAGATTGTTTAGTGGAATCTTTTTTGGTGAATATCGCTTTATCAAGCATACGGAAAATAACGTAAAGCAAGATAAGTCCGACAAACACGACAAACATGGCCGTGAGTGACATGCCTATGCCGCTGCTGTCATGTTGTTCAAACTTCTCCACCTTTTCATTTTTTTCGATGGTTTGATTGTTTGTACTGGGGGTGACGTACTTCGTCGTGCTGCCACTTTTGATTTCCCACTCTTTAGATGCGTCCTGGATGCGGGCATATGATTCATCAGGTTTTAACACCGGCACTACAATCTCGTCCAGTAATCTGTTACTGGAATCATAAATTCCAATCCAGCACGGTTGTTCAATGTTGAGTGTAAAATTTGTGTGGAAAGTCCCTCGATTTGGTTTTGCATCGGCCCAGAAAAGAGCATGCTGTCGAGGTTGAACAACGGTTAGCACATCCCCTTTGGGAATAATGTAGGAGATAGTGTCGCCTGGTTCATTGGAAGCTTTCAAGAAATAACCCGCCAGGTCGACACTATTATAAGACTTGTTAAATACTTCAATCCATGCACTATGAATGCCATAATCATCTTCGAAGTTTGTTTCATTGTTTGTCAACACTTCGTTGAGCAATATTTTAGAAGCGCTGTCATTCTGATTGCATGAAACTAATCCTAAGGTAATGGATAATCCTACCAGGATTCTTTTATAGATATTCATTTGGAGCATGATTTGTGGTACTTAAATAATTACAGAGGTATATTTCCATGTTTTTTAGCGGGATTGGTTACTCTCTTGGTCTGGAGCTGGGCCAAAGCGCGAATGATACGGAAACGAGTATTGCGTGGCTCGATGACATCGTCAATGTAGCCGTATTTGGCAGCATTGTACGGATTGGCAAAGAGCTTCGTATATTCAGTTTCTTTCTCTGCCATGAATGTTTTCGGATCAGCAACTTCCTTAGCTTCCTTAGCATATAGCACTTCCACGGCACCAGCACCACCCATAACAGCGATTTCGGCAGACGGCCATGCATAATTCATGTCACCACGGAGTTGTTTGCAACTCATGACAATGTGTGAACCGCCATAAGACTTGCGCAAGGTGACTGTAACTTTGGGCACTGTGGCCTCACCATACGCATAGAGTAATTTGGCTCCGTGAAGGATTACGGCATTATATTCTTGTCCTGTACCTGGGAGGAAACCCGGAACGTCGACTAATGATACGATAGGAATGTTGAAAGCATCGCAGAAACGAACGAAACGTGCACCTTTGCGTGAAGCATTGCAGTCCAATACACCGGCATAGTGGCAGGGCTGGTTGGCTACAATGCCGACAGATTGTCCGTTGAAGCGGGCAAAGCCGATGATAATGTTCGTTGCGTAATGTTTTTGTACCTCCAGAAACTCTCCATTATCAACGATAGCGCTGATGACCTCATACATATCGTATGCTTTGTTCGGATTGTTGGGAATGATATCATTGAGCAAATCTTCCATACGGTCGATGGGATCAGTGCATTCCACATAAGGAGCTTCCTCCATATTGTTCTGGGGAATGTAGCTGAGCAATTTGCGAATCAAAGCAAGGCCTTCTTCTTCTGTTACAGCCGTAAAATGAGTTACACCAGATTTAGTTGAGTGTACACTGGCACCACCAAGGTCTTCTTGTGATACATCTTCACCCGTTACGGTCTTCACAACTTTCGGACCGGTGAGGAACATGTAAGAAGTACCTTCCATCATCAAAGTGAAGTCTGTCAGAGCGGGAGAATAGACAGCACCACCGGCGCACGGACCAAAAATGCCTGAGATTTGCGGGATAACACCTGAAGCCAGGATGTTGCGTTGGAAGATTTCGGCGTATCCGGCCAATGCATTGATGCCTTCTTGAATGCGGGCACCTCCAGAGTCATTGATGCCAATGACGGGTGCTCCCATTTTCATGGCGAGATCCATCACTTTGCAAATCTTTTGAGACATGGTTTCTGACAATGAGCCACCGAAAACTGTGAAGTCTTGTGCAAACACGTAAACCAAACGGCCGTCAATCGTACCATAACCAGTTACAACTCCGTCACCCGGGAAAGATTTCTTTTCCTGACCAAAGTTTGTACATCTGTGACGAACGAACATGTCCAGCTCTTCGAAGCTCCCTTTGTCCAGCAATATTTCTATGCGCTCACGCGCGGTATATTTGCCTTTGTCGTGTTGTTTGCCGATGGCTTTTTCACCACCACCTAAGCGAGCCTGGGCACGAAATTCAACAAGCTCTTTGATTTTCTCTAATTGTGTACTCATAACAATATGAATTCTGTATGATTAAGGTTTCTGTTATTATTATTTTTCACATAGTTCGGTCAATACACCAAGAGTTGATTTCGGATGCAGGAATGCGATGTTCAAGCCTTCAGCACCTTTGCGGGGGGCTTTGTCGATGAGGCGGATACCTTTTTCTTCTGCTTCAGCTAAAGCATTAGCCACACCGTCTTCAACGGCAAAGGCTACGTGATGTACGCCTGCGCCTCTGTTCTCTAAAAATTTGGCGATGGTGCTGTCGGGTGATGTCGGTTCCAGCAGTTCAATCTTTGTGTCGCCCGCCATCAAAAAGGCTGTTTTGACTTTCTGGTCTTCTACGGTTTCAATATTATAACATTTTAACCCTAACACATTTTCATAGTAAGGTAGAGCTTCTTCTATGCTTCTGACTGCAATTCCTAAATGCTCAATGTGTGAGATTTTCATGATTTTTCGTCTTAGTTAAATATTAGATTTTTAAAATTGGGGTAAAAGTAGTGCTTTTGGATAAAATAAAGAAATATTTCCGCAATTATTTTGTGGTGAAAAAATGTTGTAAGCTATTGATTGATTCAGTTCATACTGGAAATGTGACACATTAAGATGCTTTATTCCTGTGTTATTGCCTTGTGTTTTCTGTCTATTTGTTCCTTGGGAGAGGATAACTGCACATCCCGGCTGAGCGAGGCTGGCTGTGGTTAAATGTAGAATTTTGCAATGAGGTTGTTAAGCCATTTCCAGCGGAAACGGAACCAGCGTCGGGTGCCATATTGGATGCCCCCAAAACGCAGGATGAAGTTGCGGTAGGCATATTGTTTAAAAGGCAATCCGACGTCCATGAATTCGATGTGGTCATAATTATGTTTATAGGCATAGTCAATGGCTGCCCAAACGGCAAGCACGCCGGGATATTGCAACGGATAACTTTTGCGTAGTCCTGCCGAAAACCATAAATAGGCATTCCGGTTGGAAAACACGCAGATGGAACCTCCGATGATTTTCTCCTTATACCTTATAATATATATACGACCGATTTCCTTGTCAGGATATTCATTGACCAGCTGGAGAAAGAAATTCATGTCGGGGAAGTGCTTGCGTATCTTGGAGGCATAATATTTCTTCAGGAGCTTGATAAATTCGTAGACCTCTTCCGTGTTTTGGGCCACGTGGATGGAAGCTCCGTTTTGAAGTCCGCGCTTGATTTGCCTGCGTCGGGAGGCACTCAAGCGTTCCATCGGCGCTTTGTTGTGCAGGGAGTTATGTATGCGAAGCCAGCTGATGGGGAAATATTCGTTTTTGCGAAAATAGCGATAGGCAAAGAGCGGATTGGACAAATCACGGAATTCAATGAGGAAGCACAAGTCAAGTGCTGTGCGGGTCAGTTCTTCAAGCAAGAACCTGAATAGGCTTTCTTTCTGTTCACCGGGGGCATATTCGCCCGTGCCATAGACTTCGCCGCGCTTGATGAACGAAGGCGGGAAGTGGCGTACACTCTTGCGGACAATGCACAGCAGTTTACCCACAGGTCTGTTGCCTCGCCAGGCAACGAACAGCAGAGGGGTATAGCCCGGGGTCTGTTCACAGATGGAAAACAGCTCCCGGGAGTGAAACAGATTGTTTCCCTGCACCTCAGCCGGAATATCCTGGTTTCTTCTGTATGTCCTGACGGTGACTTTCATTTTATAAGTCGTCGCGCCGGATGCAGCGGGACAGGTATTTATGACTCACTTCATTGTCATCGTATGCCCGGATGAGGGTGTACCATGCACCCAGATGAAAGTCGGAGAGATACATATTTACAGGATAGTCCTTGGCCATCTTCCGTATTCGGCGGATGAAATCTTTCTCGTCAAACAGCAGCAGGTCGACATACATGCATTCCGTGCCCGTTGCCCAGCCCAATACGCGGCCGCTGCCCGGATAACCGTCGCTGTTCAGGAAGATTTCCTTGTTGATGCGGTCTTCCAGTTCCTCGCGTAGGGCAAGCATTTGTTCGCGTTCCTTCTCGCTGTTGTAGGTGAATGCCAGGTAGGCCGTTTTGGCTCCGTATGACAGAAAGTTGGAGAAGCGTTTTGTCTTACCCTGGTAAAAGTCTTTTATCAATAAGGGATAGCTGGTGGTTCCGCCGATGATGTCCAGACGTGCTTCGAAAGCGGCGTCTTCCTGCAGGGAATATTCGCATTGATAATCGAAGCGGAGGTCTTCCGGCGAATTGCACACCCTCATGCCGCAGGATTTTATCTGCCGGACTATGTCGTCGTGCAACATGACAAACGGCAACATGTCTTCCTGTGCCTCGGAGGCCTGGATGATGTCGCATATATAGGTTTGGCTGAAGGCTTCGCCCAGATTGAAATAGACAATGTTGCAAAAGGCGTTATAGGCTTCCTGTCTGTTACTTGCTTTGTTGAACAGCGGATGGTAGAACTCCACTTTGGCGCGGTTGGTGCTGCTGTCATAGGTGGCCTTCACTTTAATTTCCGCCACACGCATCGTCTGGCCGTCCACATCAATCTTCAGTTCCGAGATGTCGAATCCGGGGTCATACGGATGAAACGTCCATTTCTTTTTCAGGTTCTCCGGCATGCATCTTATGAGGTAGGAGTGAAGGTAGAACAAGTGGTCGTTGCTGCCCGTGATGAGGCACGCTTCGTGATTGTTGATGAACCGGATGTAAGTCTTGCAGCCCAGCACCGACAGGCCTTTCATGAGAAATTCCCTGCATTTGTCCTTGTCATAGTTGTGGCGTGTGCACAGGTTGTCCATCGTGCTTTCGTTTTCCTCAAACCAATGCCAGAACGTGTCCACCCGGGCTGCGAAGCTGGGGTGGCAACGATAGATGAACTCTTTGGTGTTGACGTCGTTGGGGGTGAGCTCGGCCGCGCGAAGGAAGCAGTCTTCGGCTTCTTCAATTTGCCCCGTATAATAGTAAGAGTTGCCCAGACAATAGAACCAGTCAGGATTGTTTTGGCTTTCATCCTCGATGGAGAGTAGCTGCGGGATGGCTTTTTCATATTCCCCCAGGCTGTTATAAGTGCTGGCGAGGATGCTCACGAGTTGTGAATCGTAGTCTTCGCGAGGGATGTCGAGCAGCGTTTCCAGCACCTTCAGGTGTTCGCCTTTGGCTGTCCATTTCGAAATTTGTTCGAGGAGTTTGGTATGTTTTCTTTCCATATTGGTTTACTTAATTAAGTTTGTGTGTTCTTGAAATGGTTCATGTGTGGAGATGGCACTTCTCGATGACTTCCCGTGACGAAGCTCGTATGAGGCTGACAGTTTTTAGCGGTTTAAAAATCTGTGGAAAGGGTGGTAGATGTGCTCTCTTTCTTATCATTTCCATTCCGGTTCCGGTCTTGTGATTACCGAAGTTAGGTGATTCTTCCGACATGCACATCATTTTCTGATGCCTATTTGCCAATTATATGTTGTAAAACATATTTTGTCAGGCCTGTGGGGAGGCCACTGACATTTCCATGCTCCTTTCAGTGCAGGCCGTTGAAGTTGTTTTTATGAATATTGTTAATAGTTTGCCTCTTGTTGGGCATCCATTTTCAGGCAGTCTGGTGAGGGGCGGAGAGCGGAGTCTTTTCCGTCCTTCCTTACCCTCCTTTCCGGCCGGGCACGGAGTCCAGTCGGCCCGTGTGCGGAGTCTGGTCGGCTCAAGACTGTGACGGATGCTGCTTCCAAACGGAAACTGAAAAACGTTTTCTGTTGTCTAAATGATTGATGGATAGATGCTTGTGAATATATGGCGCTTGGGGCGGCAATAAGGCTGCCGGCCACCGAAGATGCTGTCTGTTGGGTGGGGATGGGAGTTTCCACTTCAATCATGCTTTTATGAAATGTCTTGACATAAAACTCATTGTCGGCCTCATGGAGTTTTTGGGACAGTGTTTGGCGGATTGGCGAAAAGGTTTATCTTTGCAGGATTGAACGAAAGGATTAATAAAAAACAGAATATATGGAAAACTTTAGCGAATTGATAAAGAAGCGTCGCAGCACACGTAAATTTACGGAAGAAGAACTCTCGCAAGACGAGGTGGTGCTTCTTTTGAAAGCCGCCTTGATGTCGCCGTCCTCCAAGAGGTCGAACTGCTGGCAGTTTGTCGTGGTGGACGACCGGGAGACGCTCAACCGCCTGTCGCACTGCAAGGCACATGGTTCAGAACTGCTGGCCGGTGCTCCTTTGGCCATCGTCGTGCTGGGTGACCCGCTGGTGAGCGATGTTTGGATTGAAGACACGTCCATTGCTTCACTTATGATGCAGCTTCAGGCCGAAGATTTGGGACTGGGCAGTTGCTGGGTGCAGGTGCGTGAACGCTACACGGCCGATGGCGTTCCGGCTGACGAGGTGGTGCGCGAGTTGCTCGACATCCCATTGCAGATGCAGGTGCTCTCCATCATAGCCGTGGGGCATAAGGCTGCAGAACGCAGACCATTTGATGAGGATGACTTGCGATGGGAGAAAGTGCACATTAACAAATATGGAAAGCAGTGAGTATGGCACAGTCAGAACATAAAGACAACTATCTGGCCACGGGCATCACACTGCTGGTCATCGGAGGTCTTTTCATGCTCGACAAGTTTCTTCACTTTGCATCTCATGGCTATGGCTGGCTGATGGACAAGAGCAATTTGCTGCTTTTTGCTGCCATCGTTTTTCTGCTGGTCAAACGTGAGAAGACAGTGGGCATTCTTTTGCTTCTCATTTGGGCGATAATAAACATTGGCTTGATTGTAAATCTGCTTGGACAGTTGTCCGGCTATTTGCTGCCGTTGGCCCTGTTGGTGATAGGCATTGTTTTATTATATATGTACAGGCGATGAGGATAGCGTTGATAGGAGCCGGGAATCTGGCCACCCGTTTAGGACTGGCTTTGGTGGCGAAGGGGCAGTCGGTGGTGCAGGTTTACAGCCGCACGGAGACCTCTGCAACGGCATTGGGCGAAGCTTTGCACTGTCCAGCCGTCACTTCGCTGTCGGAAGTATGTATGGATGCCGATGTCTATGTGGTGGCAGTGAAAGATGCGGCGTTTGCCGATGTGGCGGCATCGCTTGTGCCGAGACGCAGCCGGGCATTGTTTGTTCACACAGCCGGCAGTCTGCCCATGTCTGTGTGGGAGGGCGTGGCGCCCCGGCATGGAGTGTTCTATCCCATGCAGACGTTTAGCAAGCAGCGTGCGGTCGACTTTTCCGCCATACCTGTATTCATTGAGGCCAACAACGGTGCCGACCGTGATTGCCTGAAAGCCCTGGCCTCAGCCCTTTCGACCCATGTCTATGAGGCCGATTCGCGGCAGCGTCAGGCTTTGCATTTGGCAGCTGTTTTTGCCTGCAACTTCACGAACCACATGTATGCCGTGTGCAGTCATCTGCTGGATGAAGCCGGATTGTCTTTTGAGGTCATGCTTCCGCTCATTGACGAAACTGCCTCCAAGGTGCATGAGTTGTTGCCCTCCAAGGCGCAGACAGGGCCGGCTGTCCGCTATGATGAGAACGTCATAGCCCGTCATCTGAAAGCATTGGCTGCACATCCCGAGTGGCAGGATTTATATGAACGAATCAGTAAAAGCATACATCATGATAAACTACGATTTAACCCGGATTAAAGCCTTGGTGTTTGATGTGGACGGTGTGCTGAGTGCCGAAACCATCCCGATGCCTTCTGACGGGCAGCCCATGCGCTCCGTGAACATCAAGGACGGATATGCCTTGCAGCTGGCCGTGAAGATGGGTTTTCACGTGGCCATCATCACCGGCGGGCGGTCAGAGGCCATCCGCTTGCGCTATGAGGGACTCGGCATCACGGACATCTATATGAGCGCGGCCGTCAAGACACGGGAGTTTGCCCACCTGCTGGAGAAGCACGGTTTGCAGCCGGAAGAGGTGCTCTACATGGGTGACGACATCCCCGACTACGAGGTGATGTGCCGTTGCGGCTTGCCTTGCTGTCCTTCTGACGCTGCGCCTGAAATCAAGTCTGTCTCCACATACATTTCTCATCGTGCCGGAGGCTATGGCTGTGTGCGTGACGTCGTTGAGCAGGTTCTGAAAGCACAAGGCAAATGGATGTCACATGAAAAGGCTTTCGGTTGGTAAACTTTATAATACATACACGCAATGTTAGATAATTTGAAGAAATATCACATCATCCTGGCGTCCAACTCTCCCCGCCGCAAGGAACTGTTGGGCGGTTTGGGCATCGATTATGAAGTCAAAACGCTCCCCGATGTGGATGAGTCCTATCCCGCCACGCTTTCTGGCGAGGAGATACCTCTTTATATTTCACGTGAAAAGGCGGCAGCCTATTTGCCTCTTATCGGGCCGGACGACCTTGTCATCACAGCCGACACCATCGTGTGGCTCGACGGCCAGGTGCTTGGAAAACCAACAGATGAAGCCGATGCTTGCCGGATGCTCCGCCAGCTTTCCGGTCGGACACACCAGGTCATTACGGGGGTCACACTTTCATCGAAGACATTTCAGAAGAGTTTTGCCGTCACCTCTCAAGTGGAGTTTGCTCCGCTCACGGAAGAAGAAATAAACTATTATGTGCAACGCTATCGTCCGCTTGACAAAGCGGGAGCCTATGGTGTGCAGGAATGGATAGGCTTCATCGGTGTGCGAAATCTGTCGGGCAGCTATTTTAATGTGATGGGATTACCCATCCAACGGCTTTACCAGGAATTGAAGCAGTTATAGCTGTTTGTTGACAATCAGTTGTTCTTTGAAAATTAAATTTTAGAGAAATGTGGTTCATTATCTCGCTGATTTTCACTCGTAAATAAACACAGTGGTTGCAGAATGGAAAAATCGTGCACAAAAAAGAGGCAAAAATGTTTTGCAGTTATCGAAAAAATATCTACCTTTGCATCGCAATTCAGAAAAAGACAATATTTAACATCGCGGAGTGGAGCAGTTGGTAGCTCGTTGGGCTCATAACCCAAAGGTCGTCTGTTCGAGTCAGGCCTCCGCAACTGATAAGAGGATAAACAGCATGCAAAGCAGTGGTTTATCCTCTTTTTGGTTTTTCACCATGCTTTGTGTTGGAAAAATGTGATATGATGGAAGTCAGATGTACGGAAAATCAAGTCCTGCGTGCTTTAGAAGCAGACATTACGACACTGCACGTAGATGTCATTGTGAATGCAGCCAATCATTCTTTGTTGGGCGGCGGAGGTGTCGATGGAGCTATTCATCGTGCGGCAGGTCCGGGACTGTTGGCTGAATGTCGAACCTTGCATGGCTGCAAGACGGGAGAAGCCAAGCTCACTCGCGGCTATGATTTGCCTGCAAGGTATGTGATTCACACCGTGGGGCCGCGCTATTATTCGGATGAACCCGATAAGCCGGCCTTGCTTGCTTCCTGCTATTGCAATGCCATGCAGCTGGCACAGGAACATGGTTTGCACACGATAGCCTTCCCGGCCATTAGTGCGGGTGTCTATGGCTATCCGATGGATGAGGCTGCACACATTGCCGTCAGCTCCGTAAAGGCTTCGCTGGATTCGTGTCCGGATGTTCGTGAAGTGACCTTTGTCTGTTTCAGTGCTTGGACCTTGAGCATCTATGAGGCTGTCTTGAAAGAGCTTTGATTGAAAATCTATATAATTCGGATGTTATGCAAGAAGAAATAAAAGTGCTTGTGGCACAGGCTTTGCCCGAAGAATGTACGTGTACACCGTTGCCGGGAGCACATGTGAAACATGTCTATACCGGTGTGGGAAAGGTTAATGCGGCACTCCGTCTGGCGTTGGCTATCGAGCGTGTGAAGCCGGATGTTGTAATCAATGTGGGAACAGCCGGCACGCTTCGTCATCAAATTGGCGACATTGTGCTTTGCACACATTTCGCAGATCGTGATCTTCAGGTGTTGGGTGATTTGGGTGTGGTGTGGCAGCAACACACGGAGTCTGCTGTTGAAAGTCTTCCATGGGATTGGAAGCTCCCGACTGATGGACTGTGCAACACGGGCGACAGCTTCGTGACCGATGCGGCCGGTGTAGAGGGTGACGTCGTGGACATGGAAGCCTATGCGGAAGCGCAAGTCTGCAACGAGCTGAACATCCCTTTCTTGTCTGTGAAATACGTGACAGACATCGTCGGGCAAAACTCCCTGAAGCTATGGGAAGATAAGTTGGCTGATGCTCGTCGAGGTTTGTCTGCCTATTTTGAGAAAATCATCCTGCGCTGAGGTCTTAATAACATATAACTGAATAATTCGATAGTGAAGAAGAAACATATTCCTCATTATTAACAGACTAAAGAACGATGTTAACCAAAGAACAAATACTCCGGAACCTGAATATAGAACGTCTGACCCCTATGCAGGAAACGGCTTTGGAGGCAGGGAGTGGACGCCGGGACATGATTCTCTTGTCGCCCACAGGATCAGGCAAGACGTTGGCCTATCTGCTCCCACTGCTGAATCATTTAGAGGAAGGGAAGGAGGGCGTACAGTCTGTGGTGCTCGTCCCTTCACGGGAGCTGGCTTTGCAGATAGAATCTGTGTTCAAATCAATGGGAACACCTTTCAGGGTAATGAGTTGCTATGGCGGCCGGCCTGCCATGGAAGAACACCGGACGATGAATGGAATTCAGCCTTCGGTCATCATTGGCACTCCCGGCCGGATGAACGACCACTTGAGCAAACAGAATTTTGATGCGTCTACCGTCCGTCTGCTGGTCATTGATGAGTTTGACAAATGTCTGGAACTTGGATTTCACGATGAAATGTCGACTGTCATTGCCCAGCTTCCGGCTTTACAGACACGTTTCCTGATTTCAGCAACCGATGCTGCCGAAATCCCGGAGTTTACCGGGTTGAATAGTGCACAGAAGCTTGATTTTCTGGAAGAACACAGTTCGGTTACTGAGCGGATAAAGCTCTACAAGGTGCACTCTCCTTCTAAAGATAAGCTGGAGGCGTTGGCCCGTTTGCTGTGTATGCTGGGCACGCAGTCGTCCATCGTGTTTTGCAATTATCGGGAGTCGGTCGAACGGATAAGCCAATATCTTGCATTGCAGAAAATACAGAATGAAATGTTTCATGGCGGTATGGAACAGCCCGACCGTGAGCGTGCGCTTTACAAGTTTCGCAATGGCAGTTGCAATGTCTTTGTGTCGACCGATTTGGCAGCCCGTGGGCTGGACATCCCCGAAATCGACAACATCATTCACTATCATCTCCCTTTGAACGAGGAAGCCTACGTGCATCGTAACGGTCGTACTGCACGCTGGGAGGCAAAGGGGAGTTCTTTCCTGTTCCTGCATGGAGAAGAATCCCTGCCGGAATATATTAAGGAAGAGCCGGAAGAATTTCTGCTGGATGAACACCCTTCGAAACCACTCCCGCCACTGTGGGCCACCCTGTACATAGGAAAAGGAAAAAAAGATAAGATTAATAAAGTTGATATTGTCGGTTTCTTATGCAAAAAAGGTCGTCTTAAGCAAAATGAAATTGGTCGTATCGACGTGAAAGATCATTATGTCTATGTGGCAATTTGTCGAAAAAAGCTCGGTCAAACCCTAAATTTGATAAAATCTGAGAAAATAAAAGGCCTTAAAACTATCATAGAGGAAACAAAATGATAGTAAAAGCATGATAAGGTTCCTTATATCTCTTTAGTGCTGACGGAATGATGCGAAATTCTGTTATTGTCTATCGTTTAGAATAAATATAACAACAAAAGGCACTTTCCTTTTGAAAAAGTTGTTGGTTGAATAATAATGTGTAAATTTGCATCACAACCAAATTGTAGTATTAACCAAAACTTATATCAAATGAAAAAGCATAATTTCAATGCGGGACCGTCTATTTTACCTCGTGAAGTAATCGAGCAAACAGCTCAGGCTGTATTGGATTTCCATGGTGGAGGCCTTTCTATACTGGAGATTAGCCATCGTGCGAAGGATTTTCAGCCTGTGGTCGATGAAGCCGTGGCTTTATTTAGAGAAATGCTTCAAATCCCCGAAGGGTATTCAGTCTTGTTCTTGGGTGGTGGCGCCAGCTTGGAATTCTGTATGGTGCCTTACAACTTCATGGAAAAGAAAGCTGCTTATCTGAACACGGGAACGTGGTCTAAAAAAGCGATAAAGGAAGCTAAGAACTTCGGTGAAGTGGTGGAGGTCGCTTCTTCTGCAGCAGACAACTTTACATACATCCCGAAAGACTATGTGATTCCGACAGATGCTGATTATTTCCATGTGACGACCAATAATACGATTTTCGGAACCGAACTCCATAAAGACCTGGACAGCCCCATTCCAATGGTGGCCGATATGTCTTCCGACATTTTCTCTCGTCCGGTTGATGTGAGCAGATATATCTGCATCTATGGCGGTGCCCAGAAAAACCTGGCTCCGGCCGGTGTGACTTTTGTCATCGTGAAGAATGATGCTGTGGGCAAGGTGAGCCGCACGATTCCGACAATGCTGAACTATCAGACACATATCGATGGAGGTTCAATGTTCAATACTCCTCCTGTATTGCCGATTTATTCTGCAATGCTGACTTTGCGCTGGTTGAAGGCTCAGGGCGGTGTTGATGAGATGCAACGCCGTGCAAAAGCGAGAGCCGAGATGCTCTATGGTGAAATCGACCGTAACCGTCTGTTCCGTGGCACAGTGACTTGTGAGGAAGACCGTTCTTACATGAACATCTGTTTTGTGATGAAAGACGAATACAAGGACCTTGAAGCTGACTTCTTGAAGTTTGCAACCGATCGGGGCATGGTGGGCATTAAGGGACACCGTTCCGTTGGCGGCTTCCGTGCATCTTGCTATAATGCCATGCCTTTGGAGAGCGTAAAAGCATTGGTGGAATGTATGCAGGATTTTGAAAAAGCACATTAATTGCACTATGATATATGGTGAAGGACGGAGGATGAAGGATTCACAAGATTCTTCGTTCTTCATTCTTCACTTTTTGTTTACTCTTTATTAAATTAAATCAAACGAAAGTATGAAAGTATTAGTTGCAACCGATAAACCTTTTGCCAAAGTGGCGGTAGACGGCATCCGTAAAGAAATTGAAGCCGCAGGTTATGAACTCATATTGTTGGAAAAATATGGAGAAAAAGCCAAGTTGCTGGAAGCAGTGAAAGATGCCAATGCACTTATCATCCGCAGTGATGTGATTGATGCCGAAGTGTTTGACGCAGCTGAAAATCTGAAGATTGTGGTGCGTGCCGGTGCGGGCTATGACAATGTGGATTTGGCTGCCGCAACAGCGCATGGTGTCTGTGTGATGAACACTCCGGGACAAAACTCCAACGCCGTGGCAGAGCTGGTATTTGGCATGTTGGTGTATGCCGTGCGCAATTTCTTCAATGGTACGTCCGGTACAGAGCTGAAAGGAAAGAAATTAGGAATCCATGCGTTTGGAAATGTGGGGCACAATGTGGCACGTATAGCCAAGGGATTTGGCATGGACTTGTATGCCTATGATGCTTATTGCCCAAAGAATGTTATCGAAGAAGCCGGTGTGAAGGCTGTTGACACAGTGGAAGAACTTTATAAGACGTGCGACATTGTGTCCTTGCACATACCGGCCACGGCCGAAACCAGGAACTCCATTAACTATGCCTTGGTTAATCTGATGCCGAAGGGTGCCATCTTGGTGAACACGGCGCGTAAGGAAGTCATCAATGAGGCAGAACTCATCAAGCTGATGGAAGAGCGTTCCGACTTGAAGTATGTCACAGATATTATGCCTGTGGCAAACGAAGAGTTTGCTGCTAAGTTTGCCGGACGCTATTTCTCTACGCCGAAGAAGATGGGAGCACAAACGGCAGAGGCAAATATCAATGCCGGTATTGCTGCCGCCAGACAGATTGTCGGCTTCTTTAAGGATGGGTGTGAGAAATTCCGCGTAAACAAGTGAATCCCATTAAAACTCTCTTATTATGGCAGTAGTTAAACCATTCAAAGGCATCCGTCCTCCCAAAGAATATGTGGAGCAGGTGGAGTCTCGCCCTTATGATGTGCTGAACTCAGAGGAGGCCCGTAAGGAAGCCGAGGGGAATGAGAAGTCATTATATCACATCATTAAACCCGAGATAGACTTCCCGGAAGGGACGGATGAGCATGATCCCCGCGTGTATGCCAAAGCGGCTGAAAACTTTCAGAAATTCCAGGATAAAGGCTGGTTGGTTCAAGATGGCAAGGAGAACTATTACATTTATGCCCAGACCATGAATGGCAAGACCCAATATGGGCTGGTCGTATGTGCCTATGTGGATGATTACCTGAACGGTGTCATCAAGAAGCATGAGTTGACGCGCCGCGACAAGGAAGAAGATCGCATGAAACATGTGCGCGTTAACAATGCCAATATTGAACCAGTGTTCTTTGCATATCCTGACAACAAGGTGCTGGACGACATCGTGGCCCGTTACACGGCACAAGAGCCGGTCTATGACTTCATCGCTCCGATTGACGGTTTCGGCCATCGTTTCTGGATTATCGACAAAGAGGCTGACATTGAGGCCATCACGAAAGAGTTTGCAGGGATGCCGGCGCTGTATATTGCCGATGGGCACCATCGCTCGGCTGCGGCTGCCCTGGTTGGAGCTGAGAAAGCAAAGCAGAATCCCAATCACCGAGGCGATGAGGAGTATAACTATTTCATGGCCGTGTGCTTCCCGGCAAATCAGCTGACCATCATAGACTACAACCGCGTGGTGAAAGATCTGAACGGTCTGACAGCGGCACAGTTTCTCGACGCACTGCGTGAAAACTTCATTGTGGAAGATAAAGGTGCGGAAGAATATCGGCCGAACAAGTTGCACAACTTTTCCCTCTATCTGGAGGGCAGATGGTATGGCCTGACGGCCAAAGAAGGCACGTATGACGACAATGACCCCATTGGCGTGCTTGATGTGACAATCTCGTCAAACTTGATTCTCGACAAACTTCTTGGCATCAAAGACCTCCGCTCCGACAAGCGTATCGACTTCGTGGGCGGCATCCGCGGATTGGGTGAATTGAAACGCCGCGTCGACAGTGGTGAGATGAAAGTCGCCTTGGCACTCTATCCGGTGACCATGAAGCAAATCATGGACATTGCCGACACGGGCAACATCATGCCGCCGAAGACCACATGGTTTGAACCGAAGCTTCGTTCCGGACTTATCATTCATAAGCTGGTTTAACAGAGCTTGCGAGGCATAAAGAAAGTCGTCCTTTGAGCATGTTTGTTCAGAGGACGACTTTTTTGTTTGCAAAATCAAAAGCATGACCTCACCTCTTGTTGATTATTTTCTAAACGGAAATACGGCCCCGGATACCCCTGTTTCCCGTCGGGGACAAACGAGACCCTCGTCGGGGACAAACGACAGTGCTGTTTGTCCCGCAAGCGCAATGTGTTGAGGCTCAACCGCTTGCAATTTCGTGAAAAAAGAGATGGAGAAAGGCGTCAGGAATTTGATTTGTGTGATATTTTTGAAACAGTTCC
>CAZOKL010000004.1:0-18093 GCA_964580305.1 uncultured Bacteroides sp. | reverse complement strand
GAGATGGAGAAAGGCGTCAGGAATTTGATTTGTGTGATATTTTTGAAACAGTTCCGGCAAGCCTTCAGCAACCTGTGGCGTCGGGAACAAGGTGCCCTCAAGTTGTTACGGCTCAGCACCAGCTTTCCAACAGGCAGACATGTTCTTGAGGAACGATATGCACCGAGCTGGTGGATGCCGGTGCGAGCACAGTCTCACCCTGGCAGATGGGAAGTTTGTTGCCAAGGTCATCGCACAGCAAAGCCGAACCTTTGGTGCAGATGTAAATGATGAAGGTGTCCAGCTCCGAATAGTCGCACGTCATGGGCTCGGTGAGCTCATAGAGCGAGGTGGTGAAGTGGGGGGATGCGACGAGCTCCACGGGCTCGTTCATGCGGGGGACGTAGTGCGTGCGGTAGTCCGGCAGCGTGCGGTAGTCGATGGCGTCTTTGGCCCACTCCGTGTGCAGTTCGCGCAGTTGGCCGTTGTCGTCACGGCGGTTGTAGTCATAGATGCGGTAGGTGATGTCGCTTGTCTGCTGAATTTCGGCGATGAATGCCCCCGCCCCGATGCTGTGTACCCGTCCGGCCGGGATGTGGAAAACGTCTCCGGCATGCAGCTCGTGAAAACAGAGGACGTCTTCAATGCTTCCGTCGGCAATGCGGCGTTCATATTCGTCCGGGCCGATGGGGCGCGACAGTCCGGCACAGAGCCGTGCTCCCGGTTCGGCCGCGATGACATACCACATCTCGTTCTTGCCCGGACATCCATGCCGCGCCTGTGCAATCCGGTCGTCGGGGTGCACCTGTATGGAGAGGTCGAGCCGTGCGTCGATGAACTTCACCAGCAGCGGAAACATGTTGCCAAAGCGTGCGTAGTTGTCCCTGCCCACGAGGTCTGCCCCCAGTTTGTCGATGAGGTCGGGGAGCCGTGTGCCCTTCCATTCGCCGTTGGCCACAACGGATTCATACCCGGGGACGCCGGATATTTCCCAGCTTTCACCAATGTGTGTCAGTGAGTTGCGCAGGTGTTTGTATGTATTAATCTTGTCACCGCCCCAGAGCGTGTGTTTCAGGATGGGTTCGAATTTAAACATCGTACATAATAAAAATGAAACAATCTGCATTCGCTTGCAGGGCGCAAAGGTAAACATTGATTTGCTAAGAGGTCACAGGAAACCGGAATAATTTCCATGCCGGCTGGAAGAAAGAGGCCGATTCTTTTGTTATTGTGCCGGAATATATTTTCCTTTGGCGCCGTAATAAACTGAGCTTAGCATCACAATCACAAATTAGGAGATAGCATGAAAAAGATTGCATTGATTTCGGGAATCACCGGTCAGGACGGTTCGTTTCTCGCCGAATTCCTTTTAGAGAAAGGTTATGAGGTGCATGGCATTCTGCGCCGTTCTTCTTCGTTTAACACCGGCCGCATTGAGCACCTCTATCTGGATGAGTGGGTGCGCGACATGAAAAAGAGCCGCTTGGTCAATCTTCATTGGGGTGACATGACCGACTCCAGCTCGCTCATCCGCATTATCATGCAGGTGCGTCCCGACGAAATCTATAATTTGGCGGCACAGAGCCATGTAAAAGTGAGTTTCGACGTGCCCGAATACACGGCTGAAGCCGATGCCTTGGGCACCCTCCGTCTGCTCGAGGCCGTGCGCATTTGCGGACTGGAGAAGACCTGCCGCGTCTATCAGGCATCCACGTCCGAACTTTTTGGCAAGGTGCAGGAAGTGCCCCAGCGCGAAACCACACCTTTCTATCCCCGCTCGCCTTACGGCGTGGCCAAACAATATGGCTTCTGGATTACGAAAAACTATCGTGAAAGCTACGGCATGTTTTGTGTGAACGGCATCCTGTTCAACCACGAGAGCGAGCGCCGCGGCGAGAACTTCGTCACCCGTAAAATCACGCTGGCTGCTGCCCGCATTGCGCAGGGATTCCAGGACAAGCTCTATTTGGGCAATCTGGATGCCCGTCGCGACTGGGGCTATGCGAAAGACTACGTGGAATGCATGTGGCTGATGCTCCAGCACGACACGCCCGAAGACTTCGTCATTGCCACGGGCGAGATGCACACCGTGCGTGAGTTTTGTACGCTGGCTTTCCACGAGGCAGGCATCGATTTGCGTTGGGAGGGAGAAGGAGTGGACGAGAAGGGTGTCGACACCGCCACCGGACGGGTGCTGGTGGAGGTAGACCCGAAGTATTTCCGTCCCTGCGAAGTGGAGCAGCTTTTGGGCGACCCGACCAAGGCGAAGACACTCCTGGGCTGGAATCCGAAGAAGACTTCCTTTGAGGAATTGGTGCGCATCATGGTGGCGCACGACATGCGCTTTGTGAAGAAACTCTATCTGAAAGCCAAGCTGGACTGAACAACTATGAACAGACAAGCTAAAATCTACGTGGCCGGCCACCGGGGACTGGTGGGCTCGGCCATCTGGAAAAACCTGCAACAGAAGGGATACACGAACCTTGTGGGCCGCACGCATGCCGAGCTCGACCTGCTCGACGGGTTGGCCGTGCGCCGTTTCTTTGACGAAGAGCGTCCCGAGGTGGTCATCCTGGCAGCGGCACACGTGGGTGGCATCATGGCCAATCTGACCCACCGTGCTGACTTCATCTGGCAGAACCTCCAGATTCAGCAGAACGTCATTGGCGAGAGCTATCGTCACAATGTGCAGAAACTGGTCTTTCTGGGGAGCACCTGCATCTATCCCCGTGAGGCACCGCAGCCCATGAAGGAAGATGCCCTGCTCACTTCTCCGCTGGAATACACCAACGAGCCTTATGCCATCGCCAAGATTGCCGGTCTGAAGATGTGCGAGAGTTTCAACTTGCAGTATGGCACAAACTACATTGCCGTCATGCCCACCAACTTGTATGGCCCGAACGATAACTTTCACCTTGAGCACAGCCATGTGTTGCCCGCCATGATGCGGAAGATACATCTGTCGAAGTGTCTGGCCGATGCCGACTGGACGGCTGTTCGCCGAGACCTCACGTTGCGTCCCGTGGAGGGCGTGGATGGTTCGGCAAGCGAGGCCGACATCCTCTCCGTGCTGTCACGCTACGGCATTGAGCCGGGCGTGGTTACGCTTTGGGGGACGGGCACACCACTGCGTGAGTTCCTTTGGAGCGAGGAGATGGCCGATGCCACAGTCTTCGTCATGGAGCACGTGGATTTTCGCGACACCTTTGCCCCCGGCATGAAAGAGGTGCGCAACTGCCATATCAACATAGGTACGGGCAAGGAAATCACCATCCGCCGGCTTTCTGAACTGATAGCCGACACCGTGGGTTTCCAGGGAGAAATCCGTTGGGACGCCATGAAGCCCGACGGCACGATGCGCAAGCTGACCGACGTCAGCAAGCTCCATGCCCTTGGCTGGCATCATCGCATCGAAGTGGAGGACGGCGTGCGCCGGCTTTACGACTGGTATATTTGTGAATAAAATGAGAAAACAGGGGCTGCATCGTGCGTTACGACACAGCCCCTTGCTTTTATGTTCCGTTCGGGAGTTAAAAACAATAAGGCATGAAAATCATATTGGCCATTGATTCTCTGAAAGGTTGTCTCACCTCGCGGCAGGCCGAGGAGGCAGCCCGGGAGGGCATTCTCCGGGTGTTGCCCGAATGTGAGGTGTGTTGTTTGCCGGTGTCGGACGGAGGGGAAGGCATGGTGGAGATGCTTGCTGCGGCGGGGATGCTGCAACGGGTGTCGGCCACGGTTCACGGGCCATTGATGGAAGAGCTTCGGGCAGACTACGGTGTGTCGCCCGATGGGCAGGTGGCATTCATCGAGATGGCCGCAGCATGCGGCCTGCCCCTTGTGTCGCTGGAGAAACGCAATCCGATGCTGACCACCACCCGTGGCTTGGGCGAACTCATGGCCGACGCCGTGGTGCGTCGCGGATGCCGGCGGCTGTTCATCGGGCTGGGCGGAAGTGCCACAAACGATGCCGGTGCGGGGATGCTTCAGGCTTTGGGTTATCGGCTGCTTGACCGCAATGGGCGCGAACTGGAGCCGGGAGGAGGAGCGTTGGCCCGCTTGGCCGAGGTGGATGACAGTGAGGTGTCTTCGTTGTGGAAGGAGTGTACGGTGACGGCTGCTTGCGACGTGCGCAATCCTCTCTGCGGGCCGCAGGGAGCTGCCTGTGTGTTTGCTCCGCAAAAGGGGGCAGATGCCCGCATGGTGGAGTTGCTCGACGACGGTCTACGCCGTTTTGCCGATGTCACACGCAGGGTCACGGGGCGCGATGTCTCTTTGTTGCCCGGTGCAGGGGCTGCCGGAGGCGTGGGAGGGGCCCTTGCTGCCTATTTGGGGGCTACGCTTGCACCGGGCATCCGTTTGCTGTTGCAGGTGCTTGATTTCGACAAGCATCTTGCCGGTGCCGATTTGGTCATTACCGGTGAAGGACATGCCGACCGCCAGTCGTTGATGGGAAAAGTGCCGGCGGGCATTTTGGAAGCAGCTGCAAGGAGGCAAGTGCCCGTGGCGCTCATTGCAGGGCGGGTGTCTGACGAGGAAATGTTGAGGCGTGCAGGTTTTCAGGAGGTGCGTTGCATCAATCGGCCGGGAGTGCCTCCCGAGCAGGCCATGAAGCCGGCTTATGCCTTTCGGCGCATTGCGGAAACGGTGGCGGCATTGGTAGGCAGTCTGATGTAGATGTATATAAAATTTGGCGTGAATAAACCGTGTGGGCAATGTGTGTTTGCCCGCCTTGCAACTCTTCGTGCGCACGGGCTGAAGGCAAGCCTTGTCTGCCCTCCTTTCGGCACTTGCTTACCTTCCTTTCGGCGGGCGGTTGCCCTAGACTCCGTTCCCACGTGGTGTTAAGCCTGTGTCTGGAGGGTGCCAATCCGTTGTTTGTCAGTCTCTTTTTTACGGGCATTCTTGTCTCCTTTAGTTTTCCCGACCTGCTCCCTGTATTGCATGGGCGACATTCCACAATGACGTTTGAAGAATTTACCAAAAGCCGACTGGTCTGAGAAGTAGAGTGTCTCGGCCACATGCTGGATGGTGTGTTCCGGTCTTTGCAAAAGGACTTTGGCTTCGGTGATGAGTCTTTCATTGAGCAGCATGGACGCGTTTTTCCCATACATGCGTTTCAGCTTTGCAGAGAGGGCATCTGACGAGCAACCTAATTGGGCTGCATACCAGCGCACTTCATGTTGTTCGCGGAAGTAGAAATTCAAGAGGTATAGGAAATGTGCCATGGTGTCGTTCCACAGCGGGTCGTTTTTTGCCCGTGGAAGGTCTCGTTGGTTGAAGACGGCATTCCACATCTCGCACTGGCCTGCACAAAGCAACATTTGTATTTGTTCTTGTTGAAGGAGTTTGTTTTTCATGGACATGGAGGCAAAGAGGGCGTTGTTCAGTTGTTGCAGGCAGTAGGCATCGTCTTTCTTGAGCTGCACGAACGGATTTTTGGAAAAATAGAGCATCATCTCTGCAATTTTCGGCCTCAACTTGAGAACGCTGTCCAGGAAAAACTCCTGTTTTATGATGAGTATGCAGGCACAGAAGCCATTTATTAACCTGATGTCCTTCCAATTATATTCCAAAATGAAATCAATGATCATCGGCGCTTCAAAGCCGAGGCGGTTGTCGTTTGCCGTCAGGTGTAATTCTCCGCTGAACAGTTGCAAGCCCACATGCCATTGGGCGCCGGGCCATTCGCCGGGCAAATGAAAGCTTTTTCCTTCCAGGCACACCATTACTATATTGTCAGCATACGCGGCAATTTTCATGCATCCGTCTTCCATCTGTCCGCTTTGAATCCAGTCGGCTACTTCGTTCTCAAACATCTTCATGTCGTGCATTTTTCTGTATTAGGCTTAAAAACTACGTCGATGATTTTCTCTTGTAACGTAAAAATAGAGTAAATGCGAGGAAGCTCAAAAAAGCTTTTCGACTTATTGAGAATATTAAAGGAAAAAAAGTGTAACAGTGGGTTTTAAACCAATTTAATGCGGATTATGACGAAGACGGGAACTGGGTTGTCTGATAATTTTGTGCCCGATTATGATTATAAACCAACACATAAGATGAAAGATTTATTTCGACAAACAAGTATCTGGATGCTGTGTCTTTTGGGACTCTCCGGATGCAAGGACACTTCACCGGTTGTGGGTGGAAGTAGTTATAAAACTTTAGTCGTCGGTTCTGTAGACCGGACGCTGACCCGGCAATTTACGACTGCTCTTAAAGGACGCCAGAGTGTGGAAATACGTCCCCAGGTGAGTGGAACCATCACACAAGTGTGTATAAATGAAGGAGCCAAGGTGACGAAGGGACAGCCATTGTTCATCATTGACCAAGTGCCCTACCAGGCCGCGCTGGAGACAGCCGTGGCCAATGTGAAGAGTGCCGAGGCCTCGGTGGCCAATGCCCGGATGACGGTGGACAGCAAACAGCTGCTGTTTGACAACAAGGTCATTTCCGACTTCGACTTGCAGACTTCCCGGAATGCGCTTCTGGAGGCCGAGGCTGCATTGGCGCAGGCACGTGCCCAGGAAACCAATGCCCGTAACGATCTTTCTTACACCGTTGTCAAAAGTCCGGTAAATGGAGTGGCCAGCATGTTGCCCTATCGGGTCGGTGCCTTGGTGGATGCCAGCATCAGCGAGCCGCTGGTCACCGTCTCCGATGACGAGGAAATGTATGCTTATTTCTCCATGACCGAGAACCAGATTCTCTCGCTGGTGCGCCAATACGGGACGCTGGATGAAACCCTGAAACACATGCCCGAGGTCGAACTCCTGTTGAGCGACAGACAGCCCTATGCGCACAAGGGCAAGATTGATGCCATCAGCGGTACCATCGACTCCGGTACGGGGGCCGTGAGCCTGCGGGCCACTTTCCCCAATCCGGAACGTATGCTTCGCAACGGCGGCAATGGCACAATTGTCTTCCCCTATGTGCGCAACAGCGTGATGGTCATCCCGCAGGAAGCCACCTATGAGATTCAAGACAAGGTGTTTGCCTATCGTGTGGTTGACGGGAAAGCCACGTCGACTCAAATCACCGTCTTCCCTGTGGATGACGGTCGGGAATACATCGTGGAACAAGGTTTGGCCGTGGGCGACACCATCGTGGCCGAAGGCGCAGGCCTGTTGCAGGAAGGAACTATTATAAATTAACGAAGGTATGAAACTGAAACTATTTATAGACCGCCCTATCTTGGCTTGTGTCGTGTCGGTGCTCATTATGCTGGTGGGGGTTATCGGACTGTCGGGACTGCCCATGGAGCAGTATCCTGACATCGCACCGCCCACCGTCATGGTGTCGACCACCTACACCGGGGCCAATGCCGAGACTGTACAGAAATCTGTCGTCGTCCCTCTCGAAGAGGCTATCAACGGTGTGGAAGACATGCTTTACATGACTTCCACATCGACCAACACCGGCTCGGGCAGCATCACCGTTTACTTCAAGCAGGGAACCGACCCCGACATGGCCACCATCAACACCAAGAATCGTGTGAGTGAGGCCGAGGGACTCCTGCCTGCCGAAGTGACCAAGATTGGCGTCACCGTGGAAAAGCGGCAGAACAGTATGCTGAAGATTGTCGCGCTCTACTCTCCTGACGACTCTTATGACGAGGCGTTCATTAACAACTACTTCAAAATCAACATTGAGCCGCGACTGTCGCGCATCAGCGGCGTGGGCAATGTCAACGTCATGGGTGACGACTATGCCATGCGTATATGGCTCAACCCGCAAAAGATGGCACAACACAACCTCATGCCCTCTGACGTGACCGCCGTGCTCGACGAGCAAAACGTGGAGGCTGCCACGGGTACGCTGGGAGAGGATTCCGAGAACACCTTCCAGTACACCCTCAAATATCGTGGGCGCTATGAAACGGCTGAGGAGTTTGGCAACCTCGTGGTCAAGGCACTGGTCAGCGGTGAAGTGCTCCGTCTGAACGACATCGCGACCATCGAACTGGGATCACAGGCATACAGTTACAGCAGCGAGATAAACGGGCATCCCGGAGCGACGGCCATGATTTCCCAAACGGCAGGTTCCAATGCCAACGAGATAATAAGTGAGATTGACCAACTCATGGAGGAGGTTCGCCGCGACTTGCCCAAGGGACTTGTGTTGACTGACCTGATGAGCACGAAAGACTTCCTCGACGCCTCTATCCATGAAGTGGTGAAAACGCTCGCTGAGGCCATCATCCTGGTCATCCTCGTGGTGTATGTGTTCCTTCAGAGCGTGCGCTCCACCATCATTCCCACACTGTCTATCATCGTGTCGCTTGTGGGCACGTTTGCTTTTCTCTACATTGCCGGATTCTCGCTCAATCTGCTCACACTCTTCGCCCTGGTGCTCGTCATCGGCACCGTGGTCGACGATGCCATCGTGGTGGTCGAAGCCGTGCAGGCGCAGTTTGATGACGGTGTCCGTTCGCCTTACAAAGCGACAAACCGTGCCATGGACGGCATTGCTGCGGCCATCGTCACCACATCGCTCGTCTTTATGGCTGTGTTTATCCCCACCTCCTTCATGGGCGGGACGTCGGGCACGTTTTACATGCAGTTCGGACTTACGATGGCTGTTGCCGTGGGTCTCTCGGCCGTCAATGCCCTTACGCTCTGTCCGGCGCTGTGCGCCCTCTTTATGACGCCTCACGTCGACGCTTCCACGGGGCAGAAGCTCAGCTTCTCCAGTCGTTTCCATCACGCTTTCGAAGCGGCGTTCAACAGGCTTGTGTTGCGCTATAAGAGCGGCCTGACGTGGTTCTTCAGTCGCAAATGGCTCATCGGTGCGGGCGTGGTGGCGGCCATTGCCCTGCTGGCCGTGCTGATGAACCGCACGAAGACAGGACTTGTGCCCGATGAAGACATGGGCACCGTGTTTGTCAACGTCACCACACCTCCCGGCAGCAGCCTGGCACAGACCGTGAAGGCGATGGCCGAGGTGGAGGCTTGCATCAAGGACATTCCTCAGATTGAACGTTATTCGAACGTGTCCGGCTACAGCATGATGGGCGGACAAGCTCCCAGCGGAGGTATGCTCATCATCAAGTTGAGGAACTGGGACGAGCGGACCGAAGACGAAGACTACATCAGTGCCGTCATCGAGGAAATCTACCGCCGCACGGCTGGTGTTCACAGCGCGAAGCTTTTTGCCTTTGCCCAGCCCACCATCATGGGCTACAGCACCGGCAGTGGCGTGGAGCTTTATGTGCAAGACCGCGCCGGGGGCGACATTGAAACACTCAAGGCACACACAGACAAGTTTATCGCCGCCCTCAATATGCGGCCCGAGATACAGATGGCCTACACGACCTTCGACACCAAATTCCCGCAATATCTCGTCGAGGTGGATGCCGCCCGCTGCAAGCGTATGGGCGTGTCGCCGTCAGACGTGCTCTCCGTCATGTCGGGCTACATCGGCGGTAATTATGCCTCGAACCTCAACCGCTTCTCCAAGCTCTACCGCGTCTACGTCCAGGCTGACAAGGACTTCCGGCTCGACCGTGATGCGTTGAACAACATGTTCGTCCGCACTGACGGCGGCGACATGGCCCCCATCGGCCAGTTTGTCACCCTCACCAAGACTTACGGCCCGGAGACGCTCACGCGCTTCAACCTCTACAGTTCCATCCAGGTGAACGCCATGATGAACGACGGTTACTCGTCTGGTGACGTCATCAACGCCGTTCAGGAGGTGGCTTCCGAAACGCTTCCCGTTGGCTACGGCTACGAATACGGTGGCATCACTCGCGAGGAGGCCGGCAGCGGGGCCAATACCATCATCGTGTTTATCATTTGCATAGTGTTCATCTACCTCATTCTCTGCGCGCTCTATGAAAGCCTTTTTGTCCCCCTGGCTGTCATGCTCAGCGTTCCCTTCGGCCTTCTGGGTAGCTTTGCGCTGTCGAACCTTTGCGGACTGGAGAACAACATCTATATGCAGACAGGCCTCATCATGCTCATCGGCCTGCTGGCCAAGACGGCCATCCTCATCACCGAGTATGCCGCCACGCGCCGCCGCCAAGGCATGACGCTCGCCCAGGCAGCTGTGTCGGCCGCCTCCGTCCGTCTGCGCCCCATCCTCATGACGGTGCTCTGCATGGTCATCGGCATGCTCCCTCTAGTGTTCGCCTCGGGTGCGGGGGCCAATGGCAACGTGTCGCTGGGCACGGGCGTTGTTGGAGGCATGATTGTGGGCACGATTGCCCTGCTTTTTGCCGTGCCCGCGCTGTTTATTGTCTTCCAGGCTCTCGAAGAAAGGCTGATGCCGAAGCGCGTGCGCGAATAATGTTGATAGTCATTAACAGACACATCCGTAAGTATGAAACGATTAAGAAATGTTCTGATAATTACGCTTGCCGCAAGCCTCTCATCATGCGGCATCTATACGAAGTATGAGCGTCCATCGGAGACGCTCACCGGGCTGGACAGCCTCTACCGGGTCGACTTGCGCCCCGACACGGCGCAGACCATTGCTTCACTTTCGTGGGAGGAGCTGTTTACCGATCCTTATCTGCAAACCCTCATCCGCCGCGGGCTGGAGGCTAACACCGACCTGCAAGTGGCCCGCCTTCAGGTGGAGGAAGCGCAGGCCACGCTGCGACAATCGAAGCTGGCCTACCTGCCTTCGGTCGACCTCGTGCCTGAGGGTACGCTCAGTAGTTTTGACGGAAAGAAGCCCCAGCAGACTTATAATATCGGCATGTCCGCCTCGTGGGAAATCGACCTTTTCGGGAGGTTGACCAATGCCAAGCGCGAGGCTCGTGCGGCCCTCCTGGCGAGCGACGCCTACAGGCAGGCCGTGCAGACACAGGTGGTGGCCACCGTGGCCGACAGCTATTATGCCCTGCTGATGCTCGACGAGCAAATAAGCATCACGCGCCAGACGGTGGAGAGTTGGGACGAATATGTGCATGCGTTGGAGGCCCTGCTCCGTGCCGGACAGGCCGACCGCGCCACCTTGAACCAGGCCCGGGCTTCGCAGCTTGCGGCCGAGTCGTCGCTCGCTTCGTTGGAGCAACAGCTTGTGGAGCAGGAGAACGCATTGTGCTCGTTTCTCGGGCAGACGTCTCACTTCGTGGAGCGTGGCACGATATCAGCGCAACATTTCCCCGACACGCTCTGCGTGGGCGTCCCGCTCGACTTGCTCGCGCGTCGCCCCGATGTCCGTCAGGCGGAAGCCGTGCTGATGCAGTCTTTCTATGCGACGAATGCGGCCCGTGCGGCATTCTATCCGCGCATCACACTGAGCGGTTCGGCCGGGTGGACCAACAGCGGAGGTGCGTCCATCACCAATCCAGGCGCCTGGTTGCTGTCGGCTGTCGGTTCGCTGGTGCAGCCGTTGTTCAACAAAGGTGAGAACATTGCCAACCTGAAGATAGCCAAAGCGCAGCAGCAGGAAGCCCTGTTGTCTTTCCGTCAGTCGCTGCTCGATGCAGGTAATGAGGTGAACGACGCACTGATGCAGTGGCAGACGGCCCGTCGGCGCATCCGTCTCGACACCCGTCAGGCGGAGCATCTCACGGCCACGCTGCACGACACGCAGCTCCTCATGCAGCATTCGGCAGATGTGAACTACCTGCAAGTCATCACGGCACGACAATCCTTGCTGTCGGCACAGCTCACGGTCGTACAAGACTGTTACGATGAAATTCAGGGGGTGATACGGCTCTATCATGCGCTGGGAGGCGCGGGCTGAACTGGCGTGTCTCTGGGATGATGCGCACCGTCTGTGTGCAGGCGGACACGAGTACGGTTCGCCTTGGGCGATGGTAGAATTCTTACTCCACTTTGGGAATAAAACGAGAAACCCAGGGCTGACGCATTACTAAAAACATTGATATTCAGAGAATCTGATATTTAGACACATTTGCAAATCAAGCAAAAAAGTCGATATCGTGTTTAATGCGTCAGCTCTGGGTGGTGTGTTAGTATGGTGTTCGGGTAGGATTTATGGTAATAAGAATTCTGATATATCGGACGTGTACAGGTTTCCGAAATAATCGGCGTTGTAAACAGTCACGTGTGATGCGGGCGTATGGTTATACAATTCATAATACAGGCTGACCAGGCTTTGGGAAGGGGTTTCCATAATAGCTTCCCGCAAGGAGCGCGAGAAACGGTTTGTCAGATATACGGACAAAGAGGTGTCATAGTTGTCGGCTTTGGAAGTTTCGTAAGGAGTTGTAGCGGTGTACAGCAGCAGTCCGGGGATGCCCTCACACACTTGCGCCATGCTTCCGGCATAGCAGGCCTCTATCATGCACAACAATTTCCTGTACTTGCCGTTAGAGTACATGGTTTGCAGAATGTTACAGAACTCATCGGCTCCCAACAGGTTATCGCCTATGTACAGATTGTCTTGCTTTCCATGTCCGCACCAGTACAGGAACACATTCGTGCAAGTATCTGAGTCCAACTCTTCAGTCAGGATATCCGCCAGCAGCTCCGCGTTGAGCGTAGTGAGTTTATAATCCGTTTCTATGTCGTCACCATACAGATTGTCACCTCCTACCGATGTGTGGATATTCCCGGGAAGGGGATTCTGCTCATGGTATGCCAGGTTGTCTTCCATGATGAGAATAATGTCTTCGTCCGTGAAACCGAAATCTTTCAGTATCCGATACATGTGCAATGCGTCCGCCTGATGCCGGTAGCTGCTCCACGCGTATGATGCCCCTATCAACACGGCCTTGTGGCTTTCAAGCGGCGAATAGGTCGGATAGGTAGATTTCCCGTCACTGTCGAATGATTGTCCGCCTGTAGTTATCCAGTTCCAGCAACCCAAGGTAGATTCTGTACGGCGGCTGCCATCAGAGGTCATATAGTTGATGCGCAGAAAGTTGCCGTTATAGTACTGCCAGTGGCAATAAGCCGAATGCAATACGTTGGTGTGTATCTGCTCGTCAAAGTCAAGTTCTCCGCTCGCCCCGCTGATATCCGGATAACTGGCATTTTCTATTGCCTTAAAAGTCTGCGACATGTCATCTTTTTGCCAGGTCATGGCGCCTCCCGTATCTTCCCGTCCGTCTACTACCCGCAAAATGGCCCGGTTCATGGCGCGGTTCCTTGAAATGAGGTTGTTGGCATCGTAATAGTCGCTTCCCTCTTCTGACCGCAGTTCCATATCGAACGCAGCCATGGCGGTAATCATTGCAGCATCGTAGATTTGCGACTCAATGTTGAGCAAGTCCAATCCGGAATGTATCTTGAAAGCAACTTCGAATCCGCTTTCCGGAGAGGCGATTACCGAAACACCTTGAGCGGTGGAGCCGGAGGCCGGTTCGCCATCGAAAGCGGTATGGTTCATTGCGATGTCCGAGTAATAGATGAGCGGACAATCCGGACTTTCTTCCCGGAAACTCATTTCGGTCTCGATGATAAGATGCGCCTCGTCAACGGTGGAAGGTACGGCTATCAGTGCGTCGGTATTGTCGGATTGCAGGCAGGTACGGATGCATTCTTCAAGATTGTCGGCAGTGTAAATTTCAATCAAATCATTCTCCAACCCCAACTCTGAAGATTGAAAGCCGAACCAGTCGAGGAAGGTTTGCCCGTAAGGGTCTGAGTCTTTCACCAAAAGGGACACCCGTTTGGCACCGTTGCGCAACGCCAGCGTCAGAAGCAGTTCGCATTGCGAGATGTCTGCTTCCTGCATGGCCCACAGGAATATGCCTTCATCCGCAGCCGGAATATTTTCGCGGATAACGCTTTCTGAGGAACTCATGGTGAATACAGGCAACAGACTGCTGCGGATACCTGCGGCAAAGGCTTGTGTTTTAGCCGATGAATAAGGGCCTATTACGGCATTTAAGTCACTTCTGTCGCACAAAGAGGCTGCCAGTGCTGTCATGTCCTCGGTATTCTCGTCATACCATTCATACACCACTGATACCTGCCTGGCAGAAGCAGATGTGGCCAGCGATATATTTTCGGATGCCCATTCGAGCGCTTCCTCGTACTGTTCTTTCTGCACGTCGGACAAGGGAAGTACCACGGCAATGCGTACACTTAATGTTTCTCCGTAATTCGTCGTCCACATACCGTCCCTGTCATGGCAGGAAGTAACCAGACTGCTGCACAACAGGCAAAAAGCCATCCGTCGAATCCGCTTAATCATCGCCGCTGAGTATTTTAAGGAATTGGTTCTCTATTTCAAGGGAACGGTTGGCTTGTGCTTCAGTAACTTCTTCTATCAGTTGTTCATATCCCTCGGAAGGCAAAAGCCGCACCAACCCGCTCTCTATGCCATACACGCTGTGCTGCGGTATTTCTTCTTCCTGCATGTAGCTGTCCATCCATTCCGAAATGGCGATATGGATGTCTTTTATCATCGAACAGTGGATATTAGGAGCCAGATAAGACTGATCCATGTCCATACCCACCACAAACCAGTCTCCCGAATAGTCGCGCATGTAACGATACATGCCCAAGGCTGAGCCGCCGGCATAGGGGAAGAAGAAATCATATTCACTGGTCAGGCTTTGGCACATACCATACAGTTCATCGGCCATGGCGAAACCTGTGTAGTCATCAGACAGAATGATAACCGGCACCTCGTCCGGTTGGTCAGGATTTGCTCCCAGACTGAATGCTTCAGCGGCTACCGCCGTCTGCGGGTCGGAAAGGGTCGCCGCCACAACGGCCGGTCGGCATCCTAGGTAGTCGGACAAGCATCCGGCCTGGTAAGCCACTCCTGCGGTAATTATTCCGAAGGTATAGACCGGAAGGTCTGTGCCGAAGTATTCAAAATACAGAATGTCTTTTCCTTCTGGCAGAGGGAAATAATCTTGTTCCATACAGTATCGTACCGTAGCCTCATATTCGGATGCCGCCAAAACGAAAAGGCTGCGTGAACCCTCGCTTGCGAGTGGTTCATGCAGCCATTCTTCTATCCTGCCGGATATTTCTTCTACACTGTCCGGTCGGTAAAAATACAAGTTGAATCCATGCTGTTCGCTTGCCATGCAGATGCCCGCATAGGCTATGTCATTGTATCCCATGTCCCCGATTCCTTCGGGGGAAATAGCCCAATACACGCTTACACCGCCGGATTCTGCTACTGTTTCCTCTTCCAAATAGGAGTCTGAGCATCCGGCTGTCATGCTTGCGGCAAAAAGCAGCAGCAGGAAAAATGTTTTAGATGAAATTTTCGTCATTAGATTGGTTTACCGTTATCTCAACAGAACCACCGTCACCGCTAATGGTAATGGTAGCCTGACGGCTTTCTTCTCCATCGGTATCACTCCACGAACTTACTGAAATGGTGACCGCACCATTGCCTGATCCTGCTGAAGGCGATGCTGTCGCCCAACTCTCACTCGAAACAACCGACCAGCTTCCCGTGCTGTAAACGTTTATGTCCGAACTTCCTCCCTGTAAGGTGAAGTTAAGTGTTTGAGTACTTACACTCAATGTGTTTTCATCATCATCACTGCATGAAGTGAAAAAACCTGCGGCAAATACCGATGCCATCATTACTACTAAAAAAGTCGAAATTACTCGATTCATCTTGTTGATTTTTTTATGGTACATAGTTATGAAAAATTTTATCATTAATGAAAAAGTTATGCTAACTTACACAAATACTCATAATATTCACCTGATTATATATTAAATAATATTAATTGTAAAGGGTTTACAAACGAATGGACATATCGCTCACTCGGTTCGACATGTTCCGATGCTTATGATGCTTGTCTTTAATCGTGTAATTGGCGAAGGTCACAAAATGGAATTGGCTGATAGTTGTAACCTTATTTTTCCTTGCAGACAGCCCCTGAAGAGGGCATCAAAGTTGGGGGTAGAGACCGCCCGAGGACGGAGAGGAGAGTAGCCGGATGCGGAAAGGAGGGTAGCCGGATGCGGAAAGGAAGCCCGGGAAGACGCGCATTAAAGGGTGAGCTGATTCGGTTTATGCTGACATCTTGTCATATTGTCTGCCAAGCATTTCTCTTTGGAAGTTTTATTTGCTGTATGTATATACCATAATTAAAATATATGCTGCTGATTTTTATATGTCTGAAGGCTTTGGCACACGATTTGCTTTGTTATAAGCGAAGTGTTTCTTCAAAGCAAATTAACTTGAATAATAATAAATAAAAAAAGATACAATTATGGGAAAGATTATTGGTATTGACTTAGGAACTACAAACTCATGTGTTGCCGTATTTGAAGGCAATGAACCTGTAGTAATTGCCAACAGTGAGGGCAAACGCACGACTCCTTCTGTGGTAGGTTTTGTGAATGACGGCGAGCGTAAGATAGGTGATCCGGCTAAACGTCAGGCTATTACGAACCCGACTCGTACAATATACTCCATTAAACGTTTCATGGGTGAAACCTATGAACAGGTTCAAAAGGAAATTGAACGCGTGCCCTATAAAGTTGCAAGGGGTGAGAATAATACGCCGCGTGTTGACATAGACGGACGTCTTTATACTCCGCAAGAAATTTCAGCCATGATTCTTCAGAAAATGAAAAAAACGGCTGAAGACTATCTGGGACAAGAAGTGACAGAGGCCGTTATCACAGTTCCGGCATATTTCTCAGACTCACAGCGCCAAGCTACTAAAGAAGCAGGACAGATTGCCGGACTGGACGTGAAGCGTATCGTAAACGAACCGACAGCAGCAGCTCTGGCCTACGGTGTAGACAAATCTAACAAGGATATGAAGATTGCAGTCTTCGACCTTGGTGGTGGTACGTTTGATATCTCTATCCTCGATTTCGGCGGTGGTGTATTTGAAGTGAAGTCGACCAACGGTAATACTCACTTGGGTGGTGACGACTTTGACCAGGTAATCATCGATTGGTTGGTTCAAGAGTTTAAGAACGACGAGGGTGCAGACTTGAGAACTGATCCGATGGCTATGCAACGTCTGAAAGAAGCTGCCGAGAAAGCAAAAATAGAACTTTCTTCTTCCACCACGACAGAAATCAATTTGCCGTACATCATGCCGGTTGGTGGTGTGCCTAAGCACTTGGTTAAGACTTTGACACGCGCTAAATTTGAAGCCTTGGCCTACAATTTGATTCAAGCATGTCTGGAACCGTGTAAAAAGGCCATCAGCGATGCTGGTTTGACGACAGCAGACATTGATGAAGTCATCTTGGTGGGTGGTTCTTCACGTATTCCGGCTGTTCAGAAGTTGGTTGAGGATTTCTTCGGTAAAGTTCCTTCAAAAGGTGTTAATCCGGATGAGGTTGTTGCTATCGGAGCCGCTATTCAAGGTGCAGTGTTGACAAATGAAATCAAGGACGTGGTATTGCTTGATGTAACTCCGTTGACATTAGGTATCGAGACGATGGGTGGTGTAATGACGAAACTGATTGATGCCAACACGACAATCCCGTGCAAGAAGAGTGAAGTATTCTCAACGGCAACTGACAATCAAACAGAGGTTACAATCCATGTATTGCAGGGAGAACGTCCGATGGCGGCACAAAACAAGTCTATCGGTCAATTCAATTTGACAGGTATTGCTCCAGCTCGTCGTGGTGTGCCTCAAATCGAGGTAACTTTTGATATCGATGCCAACGGCATCTTGAAAGTTTCTGCCAAAGATAAGGCAACCGGTAAAGAACAAGCCATTCGTATTGAAGCATCTTCTGGTTTGAGCAAAGAAGAAATTGAACGCATGAAATCAGAAGCCCAGGCCAATGCTGAAGCCGATAAAAAAGAGCGTGAGAAAGTGGACAAATTGAATCAGGCTGACAGCATGATTTTCACCACTGAAAATCAACTGAAAGACTTGGGTGATAAGTTGCCTGCAGACAAAAAAGCTCCGATTGAAGCTGCTTTGAACAAGCTGAAAGAAGCTCATAAAGCCCAAGATATTTCTGCTTGTGATGCCGCTATGAGTGAATTGAATGCTGCTTTCCAGGCTGCTAGTGCTGAGATGTATGCACAGAGTGGTGCACAAGGCGGTGCTCAGAATGCCCAAAGCTCAGGTTCAAATGCTGGACAAGGTGGAAATAATGGTAACGACAATGTTCAAGATGCAGACTTTGAGGAAGTGAAATAAGCATCGGTAAACAACGATAACTAATGATAGTAAATAGGGTGTAGCTCAATAAGTTACACCTTATTTTTGTTTTAACAGTTTCTGAT
>CAZOKL010000003.1:36749-45131 GCA_964580305.1 uncultured Bacteroides sp. | reverse complement strand
TCTGTGCCTAAACCTTTTCAGACGCAGTTCATTGTTCTCAAGCCGTCTTTTGTTTCTTATGGCTGATGGCGAGATAAATGAAGTATAGAACAATGAGTCCGATGATGCCGAACACGACGTAAGCGAACACATCATTATACTCCGTCACCTTGGCCATGAGCACGTCCAGTGGCATGGCTTTCTGGAAATAAAATCCTGCTGTGGCCAGCACAGTGTTCCATATAGCTGCACCCAGCGTGGTGTAGAGCAGGAAGGTGGAGAGTTTCATCTTGGCTAGTCCGGCAGGGATGGATATGAGTTGGCGGATGGCCGGGAGTAGACGTCCCACGAAGGTGGACACAGCTCCGTGCTTGTCAAAGAAGCGTTCGGCTTTCTTCACCTTGTCCACATCGAGCAGACACAGACGTCCCCAACGGCTGGCGGCAAAACGGTAGATGATGGGGCGCCCCACGAAATAGGCTAGATAGTAATTGAATAAAGCACCGATGTTGGCACCGATTGTGGCAAACACCACGACCAGCACAACGTCGAGTTCTCCCTCCGCAGCTTTGTAGGCAGCCGGAGTTACTACGACTTCAGAGGGAAAAGGAATGAAAGAACTTTCAATGGTCATCAATAGGGTAATAGTCCAGTAGTTCAGATGATCCAGACACCATTGGATATAAAATGCAATAGATTCCATAGTTTGCTTTTATGTGGTTTTAAGAGTTATATCGGTTAAATAGTTTCAGTAGGAATGATTTCATCTCTTCCGGACGGAGGTTCAGAGGAAGATGGCCATAAAAAGCACGGTGGATTTCTTTGTACTGCTCTTCGTCAGTCTCCGGTTCGAGCCGGAGGACATATTCCTTGTAGAGGTTTTCATAGTCCAGTTCCAGGAAACAGGCTGCCATGTAGGGCAAGTGTTCGTGCAGTTCCTGAATGTCGCGGATGCGGAAGTAGTAGTCAAGCGCGTCCGAATAATGTTCCTTGCAGAAGTATTGGAAGCCGATTTCTCCCAAGAAAAAGTCTTTGTCGTCGCTGTTTGACACCTTCAGCAGAGTCTTGTCAAAGTAGGACTCCGCTTCATCCTCCATGTCTTTCTGCATAAGTATGATGCCGTAGTCCAGATAGAGTGTAGGTTCTTCAGGATGAAGGGGAATCAGCACGTCAAGTGCTTCGAGTGCCTTGTCATACTTGCGGCTTTCAAACAGCATGTCAATGATCTCTATGTAGTCCTCAAAATCCGTAGTCGGATTGCGGAGCATATTCCAGTCAATGTCAATTGCTTCATCTTCTTCCGGCAAGTTTATGTCTTTCATCCAGTTGTCAGTCAGTTCCTCGTCATCAAATGGCAAGGGCATTGACAGGTCGGTTTGCTCATAGAGTTTGTCGAGACTGTTTAAAATGTGTTTCAGTTCTGCTTTTTCTGGATGTTGCCGGCAATAGGCCTCCAGATAAGTTTTGCCTTTTTGGTAAAGGATGGGGTCGTCTGTGGCCAGATAAGCGATGCTTCTTTTGCAGAGTGCAGATTCTCTTTCAGGTTCGATGGCCAAGGCAAATTCGTAAGCGTCGATGGCTTTGTCCACTTGTTCTCGTTGCAAGTATAAGTCTGCAAGGTCTTCCCATAGTTGTGGAGAGTGGGGAGCTTCCTCAAGTTGTTGTTTCAGAATTCTTATGGTGTTTGTTGTGTTCATACGAGGAGTGGCTTAAAGTTTTAAGCTCCGTCGGGATGAAGCTGTGAAGAATGCCGGCTTCATCCCGTCCGGGCAGACCTTTCACTTTCTAAAAACGTGAAAGGTGGTTTATTTGTTTATCTTGCTCCATGTGTCTTTCAACGACACGGTTCGGTTGAAGATCAAGTGTTCGGGAGTGGAGTCCTTGTCGGGAGTGAAATAGCCGATGCGCTGGAATTGCAGATAGTCGAGCGGTTTTTGGGTTGCGGCATATTTCTCCACATAACAGTTGGTCAGGATGGTGAGCGAGTCGGGATTCATCATTTCCTTCATGGCTTCCAGTGCCGAGCAGTTCTTCGCTTCGCGGATGGCTGTCAGTTCGTCACGTGGATTCTCCACTTTCCATAAACGGTCATAAAGGCGCACTTCTGCAGGCAGGCAGTGGCCACAGCTCACCCAGTGGAGCGTGCCTTTCACCTTACGGTTACTTTCGGGCATGCCGCTCTTGGTCTGCGGGTCATATTCGCAGTACACTTCCTCCACCTCGCCGGCTTCGTTTTTCTTGCATCCGGTGCATTTCACGATGTAGGCGTTTTTCAGGCGCACTTCCTGGCCCGGCGTCATGCGGAAATATTTCTTCGGGGCATTTTCCATGAAGTCCTCGCGCTCCATCCACAGTTCACGGCTGAACTCAATGATGTGAGTGGGTGAGTTCGGGTCTTCCGGGTTGTCAATGGCCTCCATTTCCTCCACTTGTCCTTCCGGGTAGTTGGTGATGATGAGCCGCACGGGGTTGATGACGGCCGACACACGGGTGGAGCGAGCGTTGAGATCTTCGCGAACGGCACTTTCGAGCAGTGCCAGGTCGTTGAGTGCGTCGTAGGTGGTGTAGCCTATCTTGTCGACGAAGTTGCGGATGGACTCGGGCGAATAGCCACGGCGACGGAATCCACAGATGGTCGGCATGCGGGGATCGTCCCAGCCGTTGACCAGACCTTCTTTCACCAGTGTGAGCAGGTTGCGCTTGCTCATGAGGGTATAGTTCAAATTCAGTTTGTTGAACTCCGTTTGGCGTGGGCGGTTGTCGTCCAGGTCTTTACCTCCTTTCAGCCAATCGATGAAGAGATCATAGAGCGGGCGATGAGGCACGAACTCCAGCGTACAGAGTGAGTGGGTGACCCCTTCGAAATAGTCGCTCTGTCCGTGGGCGAAGTCATACATCGGATAGGCTTTCCACTTGTCGCCTGTGCGGTGATGGGGAGTTTTCACGATGCGATAGATGATGGGGTCGCGGAAGTGCATGTTCGGGCTGGCCATGTCGATTTTGGCGCGGAGCACCATCGAGCCTTCTTCCAGTTCGCCGCTGTTCATCTTCTCAAAGAGGGCAAGACTCTCCTCGGCGGGGCGATTGCGGTAGGGGCTTTCCACTCCAGGTTGGGTGGGTGTGCCTTTCTGCTCGCTGATGACCTCGGCCGGTTGTTCGTCCACGTATGCTTTACCTTCTTTTATAAGGCGCACGGCAAAATCCCATAGTTGCTGGAAGTAGTCCGATGCATAATATTCGTGGCCCCATTGGAAACCCAGCCACTGGATGTCTTCCTTGATGGCATCCACATATTCTGTGTCTTCTTTTGTCGGGTTCGTGTCGTCAAAGCGGAGGTTGCACACGCCGCCGTGTTTGGCCGCAATGCCGAAGTCCAGACAGATGGCTTTGGCATGGCCGATGTGCAGGTAGCCGTTGGGTTCAGGCGGGAAGCGTGTCTGCACTCTTCCCCCGTTCTTTCCTTCTTGCAAGTCTTTTTCCACCATTTGCTCGATGAAGTTCAAGCTCTTTTTTCCCACAGTTTCAGGCGTTTTTTCACTCATAGTAAAGTCTTTTGTTGTTTAATTGTCAGCAAAAGTAGTGATTCTTTTTTGTTTGCTGTTTATTCATACCTTAATAAATGGTGGCAGGGATGATTTTTTGCGATGCCTGAAAGCCTGTTTGTGAAGCATCGGAGATGTCCGGGAGCGGAGTAGAGGGCGTCCGAGCACGAAAAGGAGGGTAGCTGAACGCGGAAAGGAGAGCCGGCAGGCGGGGGCTTAAGGCCGTCTGTCGCAGGTGCAGTTGCTTGAAGAAAATGCTTTGAATCGTTTTCTGATTTTCGTTTCACTGCATGCGAAACTTCGGTTTTCATTTTGGATTTAAGTAATGTTTTTTCGGACACTTTTTTGACAAGCGTACTTTTTTGGACCCGATGAATGACTTGTTTCGTCCATTTTTAAATTTGAATTGTTAAAATGACAATTGTCTCATAAAAACATGTTCTTTAACATGAAAATATATTTGTATAGTTCACAAAAAGGCTGTTTCTTTGCACCGTTATCCTGAAAACAATCTTTTTACCTTAAAAAAACTAATACCTATTGAAAACTTAATACGGGTGCTTTGGGAAAAGCACCCGTATTTTTTTTGTGCAAACAAGTTGGTTTTTTTTCGGGCTCCCGGGAGGGACTTCTGAAGGGAATCTTAAAAAATCTGTTAATTCATTTTGAAAAGTTTCATATCGTACATCATACAAAGAAAGTGTTCACTCTTCTTGTCAGTCGGCTGTCTTTCCTTATGTTATTTAAGCTTAATCTAACTCATCTTTTGGTGACAAATCAGCTGTGAACGATTACTTTTGTCAATTCTTACTTCAAAAGTCATAAGAAAGTGATGGCGCAATGGAAGCATCGAATAGGAATACTTGTGCTGCTGTTTTTTGTCACATGGTCAGTGGCGGCTCAAGTTCGGGGTGTGGTGACCGACTCTGTCAGTCGGGAACGTCTGCCCTATGTTTCTATATCCTATAATGACAAGGGAGTTGGTCACACAGACAACAGTGGAGACTTCTATGTGAGAGTTCCGGATGGCTGCCGTGCACTGACTTTTTCCTCCGTAGGCTATAAGACCAAGACCGTTGTCATTGAACCGGATGGAAAGAAAACACTCAGCGTACAGCTGACTCCTGATAACATCATGCTTGAGGAGATGGTTGTGCGTCCGCGTCGGGAACGTTACAGGAAAAAGGACAATCCGGCCATCATCATGATGCGTAAGGTGTTGGCAGCCAAGAGGAACAACCGTTTGGAAGACAATGATTACTACCGCTATCACAAATATGAGAAGCTGAACATCGCCCTCGATGACATCAACCCTGCCTCGCTCAACAAAGGTGTGTTGAAAAAAATGCCTTTCCTTCTCGACCAGCTGGAAATAAACGATGAAGACAATGTTCTGGTGCTTCCCGTGTCGGTGAAGGAAACTTCCTCCGAGGTGCTCTATCGGAAACATCCTCAGCGGAAGAAGACATACGTGGAAGGCATCCGCTCCTCAGGTCTTGACAACCTGTTTCACTTGGGCGACGTGACCGAAGGGGTGCTTCAGGATGTGTTTGCCGACGTGAACATCTATGAAAACAGCATCTATCTGTTGAAGAAGAAGTTCGTGAGTCCCATTTCAGACCGGGCCATCTCCTTTTACAAGTTCTACATCATGGACACCACATACGTGGAGCGCGACAAGTGTTTCCACCTGACGTTTGTTCCCTATAATTCACAGGACTTCGGCTTTACGGGCCATCTCTATGTTCTGGCAGACTCTTCCTACACCGTGCGTCGCTGCATCATGAACCTGCCCAAGCACACGGGGGTGAACTTCGTGGAGGGACTTTCACTCAAACAGGACTTCCTGCAAATGCCCAATGGCTATTGGGGGCTTGCTGTTGACGACATGTCGACCAAGATATACGCTTTCAAGAACATGCAAGGTGCGGTTGTGCGTCGGGTGACGCGCTATTCGGATTTTTCTTTTGAACCGATTCCCGACGATGCGTTTGGTAATGCACGCCTGGTGGAGACCAGCCCGGATGCCTATCTGAAGGATAAGACTTTCTGGCATGAGGCCCGTTCGCTGCCACTGACGCAGAAGGAGGCAGAGATGGACAAGTTTGTGAAGAACGTGCAACGGACACCGGGAGCGAAATATGTCATCTGGATTCTCCGCCTTTTTGCCGAGAATTATGTGGAGACCGGTTCGGAGGACACACCCAGCAAGTTCGATGTCGGGCCGCTCAGCACGGTGGTGTCGAGCAACTATGTGGACGGACTTCGTCTGCGTCTGGGCGGTTCCACGACGGCCAATCTCAATCCGCACCTCTTCTTCAAAGGCTATTATGCTTATGGCTTTAAGGACAAACGTTCGAAGTATATGGGTGAGTTGGAATATTCGTTTGAGAAGAAGGCTTATATGCCTTTCGAGTTTCCCCGCCATTCGGTGGCGGTGTCCTATCAGTCGGACGTGATGTCGCCCATCGACAAGTTCCTGACAATGGACAAGGATAACATGTTCGGCTCGATAAGAACCACCACCGTTGACCAGATGATGTATTTCCGCAAACTGACCTTGCGCTATGAATATGAGTCGTTCAGCGGCTTCTCCACCAAGCTGGAGTTGAAGCGCAACGAGGAAGAACCCACAGGCAAGTTGCAGTATGTCCGCAATGACGGCGCAGCCACTCCAACACTGGTTCATCGCCTGACCACGGCTGAGGCCACACTCACGCTGCGCTATGCTCCGAATGAAACCTACATCAACACCAAACAGTCGCGATACACGGTTAATCGCAATGCCCCCGTCTTTACGCTGGGGCACACTGTGGGCATCAAAGGAGTGACGGGAAGCGATTATTCCTATCAGTTGACCGAGGCTTCTTTCTTCAAACGGTTGTGGCTTTCGTCATGGGGCAAGATGGACATCATGCTGAAGGCCGGTGCACAGTGGAGCAAGGTGCCGTTTCCGCTGCTGCTGATGGCACCGTCCAATTCGTCATTTTTCCTGCAAGACGGCAGTTTCAACATGCTGACCAACATGGAGTTTCTGAACGACCGTTATGCCTCTGTCGACGTGGACTATGATATGAACGGAAAGCTGTTTAACCGCATTCCTTTTCTGCGCCGTCTGAAGTGGCGCGAGCATTTCGGTGTGAAAGCCTTCTACGGAACGCTCACCGACAAGAACAATCCCTACCTGCAGCAAGATGCTGACCTCTATCTTTTTCCCACGCGCGACGGTGAGACGTCCAGTTTCATCATGGAGCGTGGCAAGCCATACGTGGAGCTGATGGTCGGCATACAAAACATATTTCGCATCTTGCAGGTGGACTATGTCCGGCGTTTGAACTATCTGGACCATCCCAACGTGCACAAACACGGAGTGCGGTTGGCCCTGAAACTGACATTCTGAGATGATATATATAATAAGGTATAGGAGACTTACGACATATGGCACAACCATTGGCAGAACGCATGCGCCCGAAAACGCTTGACGAATACATCGGGCAAAAACATTTGGTCGGGCCGGGAGCCGTCTTGCGGAAGATGATAGACTCCGGCCGTATCCCTTCCTTTATCCTGTGGGGACCGCCGGGAGTGGGAAAGACAACGCTGGCCCAAATCATCGCACACCGGCTGGAGACACCGTTCTACACGTTGAGTGCGGTAACTTCGGGCGTGAAGGACGTGCGCGACGTGATTGAGCGTGCCCGCAGTGGACGCTTCTTTTCGCAAGCAAGCCCCATCCTCTTCATTGACGAAATACATCGTTTCAGCAAGTCGCAGCAAGACTCGCTGTTGGGAGCCGTGGAGACGGGTGTTATCACACTCATCGGGGCAACGACGGAGAATCCGTCATTTGAAGTGATTCGTCCGCTGCTCTCGCGCTGTCAGCTCTATGTGCTGAAGTCACTGGAGAAGGACGACCTCCTCGAACTGCTCCACCGTGCTGTGAAGCAAGACGTGGAGCTTTCCAAACTCAGCATCGAGTTGCGCGAGACTGACGCCATGCTCCGCTACTCGGGGGGCGATGCCCGCAAGCTGCTCAACATTCTTGAGCTGGTGGTTGAGGCCGACTCCGGTGCGGATGCTGACGGGGCGGTTGTCATCACCGACGAGAAAGTTGTTGAACGCCTGCAGCAGAATCCTCTGGCTTATGACAAGGATGGCGAGATGCACTACGACATCATTTCGGCCTACATCAAGTCCATCCGCGGCAGCGACCCTGACGGGGCGCTCTACTGGCTGGCCCGCATGATTGAAGGCGGTGAAGACCCGGCCTTCATTGCCCGCCGTCTGCTCATCTCGGCGGCAGAAGACGTCGGCCTGGCCAACCCCAACGCCTTGCTGCTGGCCAACGCCGCTTTCGAGGCCGTGATGAAGATTGGCTGGCCCGAGGGACGCATCCCGCTGGCCGAAGTCACGGTCTATCTGGCCACAAGCCCCAAGAGCAATTCGGCCTACGAAGGCATCGGGCGTGCACAGGAGTTGGTGCGGCAGATGGGAAACCAGCCCGTCCCGCTGCATCTGCGCAATGCACCCACGAAGCTCATGAAGCAGTTGGGCTATGGCAAGGACTATAAGTATGCGCACGACTATGCCGGACACTTCGTCCGTCAGCAGTTTCTGCCCGACGAACTGAAGGACGTCCGCCTTTGGCATCCGCAGGACAATGCGGCCGAGGCACGTCTGAAGGAACGCATGGCCGCGCTTTGGGGCGAGCGCTATGAGGACTGAAGCCGATGGTGCCAGATGAATTGAACCGGAGGTGTCGCCGGTTCGTCGGGAACACATGAGCGCATGGTTGAAAAAAGACGGTTGCGTGTCCGGAGAAACACGCCCGTCTGCTCATAAAAAGACGCCCGTCTTTTTC
>CAZOKL010000003.1:27589-36649 GCA_964580305.1 uncultured Bacteroides sp. | reverse complement strand
GCCCGTCTTTTTCTGGAAACATGCCCGTGATTTTTCAGAAACACGGGCATGATTTTCCGGGCTGACGGTCGTCTTTCTCCGCCTGCCGGATTGTGTTTCGGCAAGTTGTTGATTGTTAAATGATTAATAGATTACTGTTTTTACGTAAGAAAACAATTAAAAGAAGATATGGAAATTGTAGTATTGGACGGACATTGCCTCAATCCGGGCGATCTGTCGTGGAAAGGTTTTGAATCTTTGGGCACCTGCACGGTCTATGACCGTACGAAGCCCGAAGAGGTGTTGGAACGGGCAAGAAATGCAGACGTGCTGTTGACGAACAAGACGGTGCTTGACGCGGAGACATTGCGGCAACTGCCGCGGGTGCGCTACGTGGGCGTGCTGGCCACGGGCTATAACGTGGTGGACGTGAAGGCGGCGCATGAATATGGGGTGACGGTGACGAACATCCCCAGCTATAGCACGGAGTCGGTCGTGCAAACGGTTTTTGCCCACATTCTGAACATCATCTACCGCATTGGCGACTATACGGAGCAAAACCGCCGCGGAGTGTGGCAGGAAAAGGGTGATTTCTGCTATTGGGACCTGCCTCTCACCGAGCTTCACGACAAGCGCATCGGCATCGTCGGCATGGGACACATCGGTCGGGCCGTGGCCCGTGTGGCCAGAGCGTTCAACATGACGGTTTATGCGTGCACCTCGGCCACCATTGCACAACTTCCGGCAGGCACGGTGAAGGCCGACCTTGAGGCCTTGTTTCGCGAGTGCGACATCATCACGCTCCACTGTCCGCTCCGCGAAGACAATGTCGGCATGGTCAATGCCGCCCTGCTTGACATGATGAAGCCCACGGCCATCCTCATCAACACGGCGCGCGGCCAGCTCATCAACGAGCAGGATTTGGCCGATGCGCTCAATGCCGGAAAGCTGTGTGCCGCGGGGCTCGACGTGCTCTCTTCCGAACCGCCGCAGGCAGACAATCCGCTGCTCACGGCACGCAACTGCTTCATCACGCCCCACATTGCGTGGGCAACGCGTGAAGCGCGTGAACGTTTGATGGCGCAGGCGGAGACCAACCTCAAGCTTTTCCTCAGCGGCACTCCCGTGAATGTTGTTGAATGAACGGTTTAAAGACTTGAACGTTTATGCAGACATTCACCATCCACGTGCCCACGTTCGTGCAGGTCATTGAGTTCATCGGGACGTTTGCCTTCGCCATCAGCGGCATCCGTTTGGCCTCGGCCAAGCGTTTCGACTGGTTCGGGGCCTACGTTGTGGGCGTGGCTACCGCCATCGGGGGCGGAACCATCCGCGACGTGATGCTCAACCTGACCCCCTTCTGGATGACCCATTCCGTCTATCTCATCTGCTCGGCTCTGGCCCTGGTGAGCGTCATTCTTTTCGGGAAGTTCCTTATCCGCCAGCAAAACACGTTCTTCCTTTTCGATACCATCGGCCTGGCACTCTTCACCGTGGTGGGTGTGGAGAAGACGCTGGCGCTTGACTTTCCGCTTTGGGTGGCCATCATCATGGGGGCGATTACCGGTGCGGCGGGGGGCGTCATTCGCGATGTGTTCATCAACGAAGTGCCGCTCATCTTCCGCAAGGAAATCTATGCCATGGCTTGTGTGATAGGCGGTTTGGTCTACGGGCTGTGCAGCCGGTTGGGTATGCATCTGACGCTCGTCGAGACATTGAGTGGAGCCAGCGTGTTGCTGGTGCGCATTCTCGCCGTGAAATATCATTGGGCATTGCCCGTGCTGAAAGGAGAAAACAATGTGCCGGGCAAGTCATGAGGGCATTGTGAGCGTGTGAAGGCCATCAGTTGAGGCCGGTCACCCCGAAGGGCCGGCAAAGACATAGAAAAGAGGCTGTCACGGGTTGTTCCCGCGGCAGCCTCAACTGTGTTTGAAGTGCAAAAAGCAATCCTTATTCTTGTGCAGAGGTCGGAGCCATGATCAGGTCGAGCACATCTGCATCATTGAAGAATCTTTTGGTGAAGTCTTGAATGTCTTCCGGGGTCAAGGCTTCCAGAATGTCTTCATAGTTCTTCGGGTCATTTGAGTTGACGCCTGTTTTGTAATAGTTCATTAACACAGACATCCAGTAGCTGTTGTGGTTCTTTTCCTGTTCGCTTTCTTTCAATGCATTCTTCACGACCTTGCTCAGTTCTTCTTCCGTCACACCGTCGGTGATGATTTTGTCGATTTCGGCATAGAGCAACGGTTTCAGTTCATCCGCCTTGGCTGGGTCGCAGTCAAACCGCATGCTGATGTTGAAGCTGTTGACCGGTTCTCGTGAAGCGTCGCCTCTGACACCCACGCCATAGGTTCCGCCCTGTTCTTCACGGATGGAGGTCGTGTAGCGGTTGGTGAGAATGTTGGCCAAGATGCTGATGGTGTAGTCGTCTTTCAGGTTATACTCCATTTCATTGTAGAAGGAAACGATGACCGTGGATTTTGGTGTCTGCAACGGGAAGTAGAGCACCTTTTCCACCTTGCCTTTCGGGGCTCTCACTTTGCGGTCAATCCATTTCTCATGGCGATTGAGTGAGGGGATGGAACCGATGTATTTCTCAGTCATGGCCTTTGCAACGTCTTGTTCCACATTGCCCACGATGAAGAAAGTGAAGTCACTGGCGTCACAGAACCGGTCTCTGTAAATGTGTTCGACGCGTTCAAGTGTGAGATTGTCCAGATAGGCCTCGTTGAAGAGCAGGGTACGCGGGTTGTAGTCAGTTGATATAAGGCTGAGCGAGTCTTGCATCATCTTTTGTGGTTGTCCTTCCATTTGTTTCGCCCGGATGCGGTTCTGGTTAATCATCACATCATGTGCCTGTGCATCAAAACGCGGTTTTTGGAAGCGGAGATAAATCATCTGCATCATGGTTTCGAAGTCATTCGGTGAAGCCGAACCGCTGATGTTTTCATACAGTCTGTTGACGCTGAGGCTCGTTCCGGCTCGTTTCCCGGTCATGATTTTCCGCAGTTCGATGGCGTCATAGTCGCCAAGGCCGTAAGAGTTGACAAATACACCGATGTTGTTTGCTGCCGGCAGCAGTTCGATGTCTTCATAGACGGATGAACCGCCGGGGCTGTAGGCATTCAGAGCCACATTGTCTTTTTCAAAGTCAGCCTTGCGGTAAATGACCTTTGCACCGTTGGCCAACGTCCACTCCACGGCATTAAATTCAGGCAGTTCTTTGGTAGCCACCACTTGTGAGCCTTCCAGGTTTTCTGTAATCAGGTTTCCGCTCACAACGTTGTCCACATAGGCCTCGACCGTGTTGCCTTCCGTGGCAGCGATGATGTCGCGGGCTTCTTGTTCGGTCAGGTGTGTGACACCTTCGCTCGGCCCGGAGATGAGGATGGTGCGATTGTCCGTATTCCACCACTTTTTCACTTGGTCGCTCACTTCCTTGGTTGTGATGGTCGGGATTATTTTTTCGGCTGCTGCCACATAGTCTTCAGTGCTGACCATGCCCGATTTCTCAAGGAAGTTCGACAGTATATCTTGGATGTACTGTTCGTTGTTTGTTTTGTCTGCGTCTTTCAGTGCAGAGCGCAGTCTGGTCAGCATGTTTGTTTTCGCACGTTCCAGCTCAGACTCAGTGAAGCCATGCTGAACGATGCGTTCATGTTCGCGAATCACTGCTTCAAGTGCTTCTTTCTCTTGGTTGGGATTGGCTGTTGTTGACAGAGAGTAGGCAGAATAGCCACGCACCATATTGCCAATGCCGATAGAAGCATTCATGAATGGAGCATTGCCACGCTGGATGATTTCGCTGATGCGATGGGCTATCATGGTGTTGTAGAAGCTTCTCATCAGACTGTTTTTGATGTCTTGGTAGGTCAAGGTGCCATTGCCATCATTTTCCTTGTCACGGAAAAGACGTATCAGCTTCACTTGTGAACTTGTGGCTTCTTTGTCTGTAGCCAGGTTGAAATAAGTTTCTTCATGTGAGGGGACTTCGAAGAACGGACGTTCAGCAGGGTCTTTGATGGCCGGGATGGATGAAAAGATGTCTTTGATCTTTTGCTCCATTTTTGCTACGTCAAAGTCGCCAACAATGGCGATGGCCTCCAAATCAGTGCGATACCATTTGTGGTAAAAATCACGTATGGTCTGAGGCTCGAAAGTCTTGATGACGTTCAAGTCGCCGATGACATCGCGCACAGCATACTGCGAACCTTTCAAGAGGACATTCAGTTGCTGTTTCTGAATGCGTCGGGCACTGTTGTCACGTGTACGATATTCTTCCGTGATGACACCGCGTTCTTCGTCGATGTCTTTGTCATCAAGTGTTAAGTAATAGGACCAGTCGTGCAGAATGAGCAGGCAAGTGTCGATGACAGCTTCGTCAGTCACAGGCACCGAACTGATGTTGTACACGGTTTCGTTAAAGCTTGTGTAGGCATTTAGGTTTCCACCGAAAGAGACACCGTGGCGCTCAAGAGTGGAAATCAGGCTGTTGCCCGGAAAATTTTTACTTCCGTTGAAGGCCATGTGTTCCAGAAAATGAGCTAGGCCGTTTTGGTCGTCATTTTCCAACAATGCGCCGGCATCACGGATGATATAGAAGCTGGCTCGATCTTTAGGTTCCTCGTTGTGGCGGAGGTAGTAAGTGATGCCATTCGGCAATTTGCCTACCAACACTTTGGAGTCAGTTGGCAATGCTTCGTTCCAATTAATCTCTTGGGCGTATCCCAATAAGCAAAGGAAAAGCAAAGGCAGAAAAAATAATTTTCTCTTCATGTTTCGTTTGATAGTTAAAGTTTATGTGACAAAAGTAGTCCATTAAATAGAAATACAAATATTATACGTGCTAAATAGTGAAAATAGATAATAAAATAAAAGAGTTACATTTTTAACAGCTGTGTATTCTTTGCTATGAAGGTCTGACGTTTTGATAATTTGATGTTCTTTCTATGGCGTTTTGATAGCTGTTTAAATATAAAATGTGTTCAAATAAGCTAATCGGATAATATTCTGTTTGTAAATCCAACCATGAGTGATGAAATGAATGTGTTAATGATTTAACATTAAGAAACTAAAAATCGTAAAGGTCATGGGTTGAGGTGCTCCAGTTCTTTTCCTAAATAATATATAACATAAATCTTTGTTCGACGTAAAACTTGTTTCACTTGCTCCACGTGGCTCATCTCAACATGACCGTCAATGCCTAAGACTATGGTTGCTTGAGGAGTTTCATGCGACAAGGCTGATAGCTGCTTTTCGAGTTCCGGCAGGGAAGTGAGCTGGTCATCAAGCTGCACATAATTTTCCCCCTCAGCTGTTATACCTACATATATATAGTGTGTTGAAGAATCATCTTTCGAACTTTCCAGATGTTCACCTCTCGGAAGGTTCAGCGGATTTTGCGGGGACGACTCGCGCATATTGGTTACCAACATGAAAAAGAACAACATCGTAAATATCAGGTCGGGCAGAGATGCTGTGTTGAGTGTCGGAATCTGTTTGTTGTGTTTGTTTCTCATAAACATTCCCATCACTTGTCCCCTCCTTTCTGTGGTTGTAACATGGTTTCTGAAATACGCAGAGGATAGCAAGCACGGATTACTTCCTGTTGTTCGGCAGAAGCTTTTCGGAAAGAGCAATGGAAGTGTTTTTGAGCTTCGGCCTCGCGCAGTTCGCGATAGGCTTCTTGTAGTTGGTTTAGCACAGAGAAATAAGTCCTGTAGCTTGTCTGACTGTCATATTGCAAGGCGATGACATGTGTGTCGGTCACTGGTATGGGGCCTATCAGAGGCAGTTCGCGCTCGTGTTTTTCCGGCATGTCGGGGTCATCTGTCGGGTTTTCGATGAAAACTTTTGCACGTGTCTTGATGTCAGAGATGGCAACTGCTTCGTTTCCAATATAGGCTTTTCCTTCTTTGTCCAGACGGATGATAAGTAAGTCACGTGCTTTTACTTGCAGAGGGGCTACGTGAGTGCTGTCAATAGGTGGAGCCAATTCTTGTCGGATGCTTTTCTTGGTGCCCATTGAGGTGGCCAACAGGAAAAAGACAAGAAGCATGAAGGCCATGTCGGCTGTTGATGTGGCATTGATTTCCGGAACTTCTCTTTTGATTCGTCTGCCAAACATTGTTTTATCGTTTGAAATGAATATGCCGGAACACACCTGCTATGGCTAGCAGGATGCAGAGTACAGCCAGTCCTAAAAGGATATAGATGGCATAGAGAAGCATGTCGGTCACTTTCAACCAGACGGCATAAGCATAGAGCGAACCATTGACGGTCAATGGTTCAGAAGAAGCACACAGCAGACAGGTCAGCAGCAGGGCAACGAATAGGCAAATGCCGATAAATAGCCTGTATGTTCGTTTTCGGCTTTGTCGCCAGCTGTGAATAAACTGGAAAACTATGGCACTCAGAGCTGTCAATAATGATAATCCCAGCATTCCATAAATCAGATATAAGAGAATGTCTGTCTTCATAGGCTGGTTATAGCTGTCACTTGTCGGGTTGTCATATCCCATGCTGAAGAACATGGCTGAGACCACCACGATGCATCCCAACAAGACGTAGAGAATACTATAGGACACCTTGTAAAAATGGCTTGCTTTCATGAGTGAATCATATTTGACGTTTGTGTTCATTGTATTGCAGGATCATGTCAAGCAGAGAGATGGCTGCATCTTCCATTTGTGTTGTGATGGATTCGATTTTTGACAGGATGTAGTTGTAGAAAATTTGGAGAATGAGTGCCACGATGAGGCCGAAGATGGTCGTGATGAGTGCCACTTTCATGCCTCCGGCAACGATTCCTGACGAGATTTCTCCCGCCTGTTCAATGTCATCAAAAGCCATCACCATTCCGATTACTGTTCCTAGAAAGCCGAGAGAAGGGGCAATTGTGATGAATAAGGTAATCCATGAGCAGCCTTTCTCCAGATAACCGGCTTGCACATTGCCATAAGCGACGATGGAACGTTCCACCACATCCATGCTTTCGTGAATGCGCATCAGTCCCTGATAGCAGATGGAAGCCACGGGGCCACGTGTGTTTCTACAGAGGTTTTTGGCCTCTTCCACTTCGCCCCGTTGGAGAGCTTCGTCAATTCCAGCCATGAGGCGTTTGGTATCGATGTCTGCTAGGCTCAAATAGATGATTCGTTCGATGCACAGTGCCAGTCCGAAGACCAGCGTGATGGCGACAAGCGACATGAATCCGGCATTGCCCTCGATAAATTTTTCCTTGACAAACTGGTGTACGCCTCCTGCCGTTTCGCTTTCACTAGGAGGTGGTGTCGTTATAGTTTCTGTCTGGATGACCATTTCCTGGGCAAGCGTGTCAGGCTGAGCCTTTGCAGGCATATGGAAAAACAAGCAGATGAAGCTTGTCAATATTAGAAGCAGATGAAATGTTTTCATTCATTTAAATTTATCTCTTTTTCAGACGTTCAAAGATAAAGCATCTTTTTGGGATGGCAAATAAGCCCAAATTGAAAAAGGCAGATTACAGTTGACTTTTGTTGCTTTGGGATTTGATAAAAACAGATGTTTAATTGTACTTTTGCTTTTGAAGTAAAGCATAGACTATGAAAAAGACTATAAACTCGCGGGCGACGTTATGCCTGCAATTCTTGCGTGAGATTGCCGTACACAACAATCGGGAGTGGTTTCATGAACATCGTGAACAGTATGAAGCGGCTCGCGCAGCTTTCGAGAGCATTGTGGAAGAACTCATTGCCCGCATTACCGTGTTTGATTCCTCCGTGCAGTATTTGACGGTGCCTGACTGCACTTACCGCTTTTATCGGGACGTACGTTTCTCTCCCGACAAGTCTCCTTACAAGCGGCATTTCGGGGCTTATATCAATGCGAAAGGTAAGAAGTCGTTTCATGGTGGATATTATTTACATCTCGAACCGGAACATTGCATGTTGGCTGGGGGTGCCTATGAATTACCCTCTGACATTTTGCGTGCCGTGCGTCAGAGCATCTGTGAACAGCCTGAAACTTTTCATGCCATCGTGGGAAATGAGCCTTTTCACACGCTGTTTCCCGTGATTGGTGATAATCATCTGAAGACCTTACCCAAAGGCTTCCCCAAAGATTTTCCTTATCCGGAATACATTCGCTGCAAAGATTATTCATGTTATCATGTCGTATCGGAAGATTTCTTCGCGACTTCTGATTGGCTGGAGCAGACAGCCGAGATATTTGCCGTGATGAAACCGTTTCTTGACTTTGTCAACGCAACTATTGACGAGTTTTAGTATTCCCTTCTTAACATGCATACAAGACAAGATTTTTAAAAATAAGGAATATAAATTATGAGCAAAGTAGAAAAGACGGCTACAGAAGTAGCCATTTTTGCGGGAGGATGCTTTTGGGGAGTGGAGTACTACATGAAGCAGTTGTCCGGAATCGTTTCCATCGAGTCTGGTTATATTGGAGGATATCTGGAGAATCCCACTTATCAAGAAGTGAAAGCACATGGGACGGGACACGCTGAAGCTGTGCGCATTGTGTTTGACACGTCGAGTGTTGACTATGTGACTTTGACAAAACGTTTCTTTGAGATTCATAACCCGTGTCAGACTGACGGGCAGGGAACAGACATCGGACCGCAATATCGTTCGGAAATATTCTACACGAATGAGCGACAGAAAGAAGTGGCCGAACGTTTAATTGACATCTTGCGTTCTAAAGGATTACCGGTGGTCACCCGCCTGACTCCTGCATCCACTTTCTGGCCGGCAGAAGACTACCATCAACGTTATTTTGAGAAAAATGGCGGGGAACCCGACTGTCATCGCTATGTAAAACGTTTCTGAGATTGTGCATCTTGTTAAAGGTGGCAAGTGTAGGGTATAAAAGTGAGAAGAAGCATGAGGTGTCGGAAGTTTTCCGGCAGTTCATGCTTCTTCGTGTTTATGGAATATGGCCAGAGAGGATAGAATAAATGTCCCTTTATTTCTTCTTTTTCTGACTTTTTCGTTTTTTCATCTGTTCGACAGCCTCTGAAATGATGGGGTGGTTGGCAAATCGTTGTGTGTAGCTGGTATAATCTGGGTGGATGCGCTCGTAAGT
>CAZOKL010000003.1:0-27489 GCA_964580305.1 uncultured Bacteroides sp. | reverse complement strand
TGGATGTTTCTCTTCCAACGCTTTCTTGATGAGCGTTCCTGTCGTGCCGGTACAATAGAATTTGTGTCCGATGAGGCGTTCTGAGTTCCACAGCACCCATTCAATCATGTCTTTCTTCATGGCGTCGTGGGCGACCAAACCGATTTTGCGAATAATCGTAGTCATAGTTATAAGTGTTTTGAGGTTCTGAGTTCTACAAAGATATATGATATTTCCCAAACCTCTTGTCTTTTTGTGGGGATATTATTCTGGCATTAGCCTGTCCTTTTATCAGGCACTATGGATAATAAAGGGATGAAAAGAATGTAAGTTGGGTAGAAGTTACCGTAATATTGGTAAGTCCGGACTGCACGGCATCTTTTATCTTTGCTTTTAAATTAACAATAGAACGTTTACTTATGACACTTGAAAGATTCAAAGAGATTGTAAAAACCGGCAAACCGTTGGACACGGAAGAAATATGGAAATTCATGGACGAGATGAGTAACGAAGCACGTCGACTCACGTTTCGTCTTAATGCGGCGTTTCACACGCCCGATGAAGTGCGCGCACTCTTGTCGGAGCTTTTTGGCAGGCCGGTTCCGGAGACGTTTCGCGTGTTTCCTCCATTTTACACGGACTTTGGAAAGAATATCGAAGTGGGCAAGGGGGTATTCGTCAATGCTTGTTGCCATTTTCAAGATCACGGTGGCGTGACGCTTGGTGATGGATGTCAGATTGGACACAATGTGGTGTTTGCCACATTGAATCATTTCCTTGAGCCTGAGAAACGTAAGATGACTTATCCGGCTCCCATCGTGTTGGGAAAGAATGTATGGGTGGGCTCTAACGCTACCATTCTTCAGGGAGTGACCATCGGTGATAATGCCGTGGTCGCTGCTGGAGCCGTAGTGACAAAAGACGTCCCGGCTAACTGTGTGGTAGGGGGAGTGCCAGCCAAAGTGATTAGGAATATTGGAGTCTAAATTTTTTAATATCGTGTGTATGAGAAAAATGAACAAACTTTTCTGTTCCTTGCTGATGTTGGTGGGGACAGCTTGTGCCGGTGCACAGACGACGGAAAGCAGTCAGCTTTCGGCTGATGGCGAAGTGCCGAAAGTATATATGTTCAAGGAAATCAACTCTGCCAATTTGGTGAAGATCTATGAAGCCTTGGGTCGTGAGGCCACCGGAAAAGTGGCTGTGAAACTTTCTACAGGTGAGCCGGGTGGACATAATTTCTTGCAGCCTACTTTGATTAAAGACTTCGTACAGACAGTGGGTGGCACCATCGTGGAGTGTAATACGGCTTACGGCGGTGGGCGTTCCGACACGGAGTCACACCGGAAGGCAGCCGAAGACCACGGCTTCACGGCTATCGCTCCTGTTGACATTATGGATGCGGAGGGAGAAACACATTTGCCTGTGTCCGGTGGCAAGCACATTGCTTATGACATCGTGGGTTCACACTATATGAACTACGATTTCACTGTCGTGCTCTCGCACTTCAAAGGACATGCAATGGCGGGGTTCGGTGGAGCCATCAAAAATATTTCCATTGGAATAGCCTCCTCCAATGGGAAACGTTGGATTCATTCTGCGGGAGCAAGCACAACGAGTTGGGGTGCTCCGGCGCAGGAAGATTTTCTGGAGACGATGGCAGAGGCGGCCAAAGCCGTGGCTGACCATTGTGGTGATAGGATACTATACATCAGTGTGGCAAACAAACTGTCAGTGGACTGTGACTGTGATTCTTCTCCTGAAGACCCGAAGATGGGCGATATAGGCATCCTTGCTTCACTCGACCCGGTTGCCTTGGACAAGGCATGCACGGATTTGGTTCGCAAATCCCAAGACCATGGGAAGATACACCTCATCGAACGCATTGATTCTCGCAAAGGAATGCACACGTTGGAATATGCTGAACAGATAGGTTTGGGCTGTCAGCAGTATCAGTTGGTGGAGTTGGATTGACGTAGGCACGCAGTTGATTGCGGGAGCGGGATAAAAGCAGAAACTTTGAGTTTGCTTTTGCTCCGCTCCCGTTTCTTTTTGCAGCCGAGTTGGTAAGCAGGTCTTGAGTTTCTTTTCAGAGAGAGTGCTTCGTACTTGGAAAAAATAAGTTCCAGGGAAGTAAATCGTCTTCAATTTTTTACTCTTTTGTCTTTTTGAGGCTTAATCGTTTAGGGTCGGCCTTTGCCTTTGCAGCCACTTTCAGACTGCGGGCGATTTGCCAGCGGTAGACCAGGCATGTCGTGACGAAATAGATGCCGGCCTGAATCCACAATGCCCGGATTTCGGTGGAGGCATCAGTCAGCGAGGCTCCCATTGTGTTGATATGAACGAAGCCATTGATGCCGAATGTCGAGGGGAACATCCATGAAAACACTTTCCAAAACGTGGGTACGGACGTGCCCGGCCAGGAAATGCCGCTGATGAACAGCAGGGGTAACGAGGTGAATACGAACAGTAGCATGCACGTCTCACGATTGCGGATGATGGCCGAGGCCGTCATTGCGAAAAAGATGCATGCCAGCAGATAGGGCAACATGAAAGCTGCTATTGTCAGGCCGTCAGCCAGTTGCACAAGGTTGAACAGGTGCGGCACAAGGCAAGTGATGTAGGCACTCATTAACATGTAGATCATCAAATAAGCGAGTGACTTGCCAATCACGATGCGGAAAGTGCCGTGATGGTGCTTGTCGATAGATGCAAGTTCAAGAAAGAGGTTCTTCTCTCTTAACGTACCCACAGACATGCCCACACCGAGCAGCAACGTTTGCTGGATGATGAGCATCAACACAGCTGGGATGAGAAACGAAGCAAAACCGTTCTGAGGATTAAAAAGCGTGACATATTCATAGTCAATGGGGCGTGTCGACACTTCACTTTCACGTGCTGTGACACCTCCCAGGCGTGCCACCTGGATGTCGCGATTCATGTCGAGCGACACTTCCGTGCAGGTGCTTAGCAGGGCTTTGTAGTAGAGCAGTCCGCTCATGTCACAGAAAATGGACACGGTGGCTTGCTCGCCATGCACCAGGCGTTCGTTAAATTCTGCCGGGATGTAGATGGTGCCGTATGCTCCTTTTTCCCGCATGATGCTCTTGGCTTCTTCCACGTCGGCCGCCCAGGCGACGATGTGCACGTCGGCAGACCCATCCACTTTGCGGAGAAACTCGCGTGAGGTGGATGAATGTGAATCGTCGACAGCCACGACCGGCACTTCGCGTACCGTTTCATTCGTATAGATAAAGGTATAAATCAAAGGATAACCCAGCGGGACGAGGATGAAGAAGATGAGCACACCGGCATCGCGGAAGATGTTGCGCATCTCCATACTCCACACCTGGAATATGTCTGCCAGCCCTTCATGCAATGTGTCGCGTAAATTCATAGGTTTCATGACGTTCTTTCATTTGTTAGGGGATATAGCGATAAAGAAGCAAGGCCTTGTGCAGTCGTTTCAGGATAAACAGTGGCAACAGGGCGAAAACCAGCAAGGCAAGATATGCCTGCCAACTGTAAAGCATGGGATATCCATTGAGTGCCTGGTCCACGTAGATGAGGAAGTAGTGGCGCAGGGGGAAAAGCACGCTCAGTGCTTGAAGTGTGGGGTGCATGGCCATGACCGGGAAGCTGAAGCCGGATATGGAGAATGAGATGACGCCCCACAGTGAAGCCGCACTCAGGGCAAAGCGCAGTGAAGGCAACAGACCGTAGAGGAATATGCCGAACGATTGTGAGGCAAGTACCATGAGGAGAGAGGCCAGAAGCATGGAACCGATGCCACTGTTGCACGGATAGCCGAGGATGAGATAGAGATACACGTTGTATCCTGTTGCCATGATAAAGAACACCACGGTGTGGGGCAACAGTTTCCCGGCCAGGGCCAGTGGCAGGTTATCGCCGGCTATGCGCAGCCATGTGTGCGCCGTGTTTTCCTTTATTTCCGCCCCGATGGCGTAGATTGTCACCAGAAAGATGAGCAACATCAGTATGCCGGGGATGAGCGTATTGCTCAAATAGACGGAATAGTTCAGCCAGGGGTTGTGCAGTGGGTGTGTGTCGATGACGATGGGTTGGAGGAAGCCCAAAGCCTGTTGCTCGGTAGCGCCGCGGGCCAAAAGAGTTTGTTGTCCCACCGAGGCATTGGTCAGGACGGTCATGGTGAGCAAGTCTTTGTAGAGCAGTGACCCGGCGATGAGATAAGAGCCGTTGGTGTAGAACGACACGCGTGGCTGTCTCCTGGCAATGGCGTCGGCTGTTGTTCCTTGTGGAATGTAGTAGAAAGCATAAATGTCTCCTCGCTGCATGGCACGTCGAGCCTCGGTTACGTCCTTGTAGTGTGCCGTGATGTGCGTCTGTTGGAAAGCATCCAGATTGCGCAGGAGGGTGCGGGTGGTCGATGTGTTGTCCCGGTCAACTACTCCTACGGGCAGATTGGTCGGCAAGCCATCGGCCATCAATGTGGTGAAGAAGAGGTAGCAGAACAGCGGTGCGAACACCATGCAGACTGCATAGAGCGGGCGGGAGAGCATCCGTCTGCCTTCACGCATGATAAGCATTGCCAGGCGATGGAGAATTCGCATAATCTGTTTTTGTTTATAGGTTTACGGTTTGCTTTCCCGCACAATGATGCTCATGCCGGGACGCAATCTGGGGATTGGGTGTGCCGGTTCGGCACGCACTTCAAACGTTTTCAGGTCAAACTGACCTGTGGCTTTGGTGGCTTTCCATGCAGCATAACTCCCCAGGTCTTTCAAATAGTAGACTTTCAGGTGCACATCTTGGTCCAGCGCGGGGACGTAGGCATTTATTTCCCGGCCCACTTGGAAGTCTTTCAGAAGGTCTTCTCGCACGTTGAACGTAGCCCACACGGCGTCGAGCCGTGTTATGTTCATGATGGGCGCGCCTGTGCCCACCAGCTCTCCGACCTTTGGGAATATTTCTGTCACCTCACCATCGGCCTGGGCGATAAGCACCATCTCGTTAATGTAGGAAGCTACTTCTGCCACGGCACCTTTGGCCTGATTGAGCAGTGCAGCTGCCATAGCCTTGTCTTCGCGCTGTGCTCCGTTGTGTGCCATTTCATATTGGGCATGAGCCGCCCTTTCTGTGGCCACTGCAACTTGATAGTTGGCGTAGGCTTCGTCGCGCTTCTGGGCAGACATAACACCTTCTTCAAACAGACGGTTGACACGCGTATAGGATTTTTCGGCAATCTCCAGTCCTGCCTTGGCCTTTTGCCAGAGCTCGAATGCGGCCTGGAGCTGTTCGGCACGTGTGCCGTGTTTGGCTTTTTGGTGTTGTGCCTGGGCTGCGGCCTGGGCTGCTTCGGCTTGTTCCAGTTTGGCCATGACGTCGGGTGCTTCGAGCAGAGCCAAGGTGTCTCCCCGTTGCACTCGCTGCCCTTCTTTCACACGAAGTTCCAAAATTCTGCCCGGCACTTTGCTTGACACACGGAACTCATCCGCTTCAGCCTGGCCCTGGATGTATTCCGGCGACCTGCCTAAAGTGAGATAGCCAATAAGGGCTACAAGCCCAATGACAACCACTAATGTGATGAAAGCCAGTATGATGTTTTTGTTTTGTTGTTTCTCTGTAAGCATAGTCTGTATCTGTTTGTGGTTTGATGATGGCATTGTTTCGAGGCGTTAAAGTGCGGCAGACAATTGGCCGATGGCTTTCTTGAGGTAGACATCAGTCAGTTTTACGTCAATCTGCGCATCAATCTTTTCTGATTGTGCTGATAGCCAGATGGTTTGTGCTTCCAATACATTGCTGGTGGGGATGACCCCTTCGCGGAATCCCAAGTTGGCATAGCGCAGGTTTTCCTCGGCTTTTTCCATGTTCTTTTGTGCCATGGCCAGTTTGTATGCCGCTTCATTGACCTTATAGGTGCACTGGCTCACTTGCAGCTCGATTTGCTCTTTGGCGTTGTCCAGTTGATAACGGGCGGCATCGGCTTGTGCGCGTGCCGACTTCACTTTATACACTCCTTCGCCCCAATGGAAAAGAGGAATGTTCACTAGGATTCCAATGCTCCACATGCCGCGAAACTTCTTTTCGAAACTGTTGAACACGGAAGGATTGGTGATGAGATAGTTTCCCATGAGGGCTATGGTGGGCAAAAAATCAGAGCGGACAAGGTTCACCTTCTGCTGATAAATTTTGTTGGCAAGTTCCAGACTTATGATTTCAGGCCGGTTGGTCAGAGCCATTTCCACGTTGGCCTCCGTGTCTGCGAAGGGCAGGGTGAGGTCGCTCAAATCCTCGTCTGCAAGCCGGACGGGTGTGTCAAGCGGCATGCCGCATAGCTGACACAACAGCATCCGTGCCAGTGACAATCCGTCGTTTACTTTCGTCAGCGTCATTTCCGCTTCGTTGACCTTCACCTTGACCGATAGCCCGTCTGCTTTCGTGGCCACCCCCTCACGTATCATCTTCTCCACGTCGCTGTCCAGCTTTTTCACCAGCGAAAGGAAGCTCTCAGCCAGTCGCTTTTTGTTGGCAAGTGACACCACTTGCCAGTAGGCTTCGTCCGTATTGAGGATGGTTTCCTGCATGTCTGCATCTTCTTGCGCTTGCGAGAGTTGCTCCGTGAAGCGTGTAATCTGGTTGTAGGCGCGAATCTTTCCGCCCATGAAGAGAGGCTGTGTCAGGGTGACGACTCCTGCATAAACATTTCGTGTGTCAGTGCGCAGGTCGCTCACGAGTGTGCTTCCCAAAGAATTGAGCAACTGTTCCACGCCCAACGTTTGCAGGGCGGGGACGGCAGAGGTCATAACTGTTCCCATGTTGCTGATGGACGACTGCTGTTCGTCACTAAGCAGGGAAATTTCCTTGTTGTTGTGCAGATAGGCACCTGTGGCAGAAAGTTTGGGCAGATAGTCTGTGAAGGCGGCTTTGCGCTCATAGTGAGCAGCTTTTGTCTTTTCGCGTGCGATGCGCAGTTCTTTATTGTTGCGCAACGCCATCGCACGGCAACTGTCCAAGGTGAAAATTGTTTGGCTGCAGGCCATCGTGCTGCCGATGGTGCATAGCAGGAAGATGCCGAGTAGAGTTTTCATGATTCCGGTAATGGATTAAACATTAGATGGTTTCCCTAAGGAGAAGACCGTGTTTATGCAAAATAAAAAGCCATTGTTTCAAAAACAATGGCTTTTTAGGAAATAATAACCTTTGTCAAGGTTAAAAAAGCTAACTGTCAGTCGAGCTCGAACGATTGTGAACCGATGAGGTTGCCATCAGCAAAGATGTCAACCCGATAGGTGCCGGCTTGAAGAAACTCCTCCACATCCCAATAGACCGTCACGTTCTGCTCCTCTCCGGTGTATTCAATGTACTTCTTGATGGAGTAGGCAATGTTGCGATCTTCATAAGGGAATGTGTTGGACGCACTTTTGGTGAGCACTTCCTGATTGGGCTTCGTGATGCGGACATAGATGGCGCGTTGGCCTGTCTGTGCCGTGATGTTCTTCACAATGATGAAGCTGATGTCGAAGCGTGTGACGCGTTTGATGCTTGTGGTCTTCTTTCCCCGTTTGTTGGTAGGCGTGACGGTGATGTGAGTGGCATCAAGTTGGGAGGCCAGGGTCACTTTTTCGTTCAGTGACTTCTTCTCTTCGTTCAGGCTGCTGATTTGTTGGGTGGCTTCGTTATATTTCCTCTTCACCGTCTGGTTTTCTGATTCCAGTTGTTGATTGATACGGTTCAGGGAGTCAATCTGAATGATGTAGGTGCGCATCACAGCCCGGACGGTTTTCAACTCCTTGCGCAGGCGCATGATTTCAGCCGCGTTGGTCGCCTTCACCTGGCGCAGCTCTTCGAGCAAGCGTTGTGTGCGCAGTTTTTCCAGTTCCAGTTTTTCGTAGAGCGAGTCATTGTTGATTTTGATTTGCAGTTCATCATACTGTGTCGCGAAACTGGAATATTCGTTCTCCATTTCTTCCTTTTCCACCTCAAAGAGTTGTTGCATCTCCTGATTGGCCGTGTGGCTGCGGAAAAGCAGGAAAGACAAGGCACCCAGTCCGATGACGAGCACAATGATGAGTATTGCAATGAGACCTTTCTTGTTTTCCATTGTTGTCTTACGTGCGTTTGGTTGGTGAATAATGTCGGAGGCAAAGATAGAGAATTGTTTTGTGATTCGTAATGTTCAGGCAGTTAAAACCCACGGCTCTTTCATTTAAAAAAAACTCTTTTACACTTGCTATTACCTTTGCCGGATGCCCCTTGGGAGTCCTTTTCTGTCAGGGCGTAGTGCCTTTCGTGTGGAGGAATTTTGACAAGTGACGGACATCCTCCGACCTTTTTGGACAAGGTGAGGAGGCACAGGAGGGGCTCTGAGGTGACTGCTCCTGTCTGCCTTCCTTTCCGGACACGAGCGGAAAGGAAGGCGGGTGAACACGGAAAGGAGGGTAAGCGTGGACGGAATCTATGCCACTCCCGGCTTTTGCCTGGGTGACGGAGAAAGTCTTTTAAAATGTTGACAGACAACTGTTTACTTTTTGGCTTGCAGTGCACGGTGGCTGGAGTGTGCCACTTCCGTACCCAACTGACGGCTGGTGTGCGATGCCGGGATGAGGCTTTGTGAAAAGAATGTACAACAAAAAGCCCGGCACACAGCTGGGAGCAAGTGTGCCGGGCAGGTGGTGAACAGTCATGCAGGGGGGAGGGAGATATGTCTGCATTTACCTGAACAGTTCGACCAGTTTGTCGGCCAGAGCCTCGCCGCGCAGGTTTTCACCCACCAGCATGCCCTCGGCGTCGATGAGATACATTGCGGGAATAATTTTCACATGGTAGAGGTCTGCAACTCCCGTTTCGTCAAGATAGTTGTTCCACGGGAGCTGTTCTTCTTCGAGCGTTTTCTCCCAGTCGGCTTTCTTTTTGTCAATGGAGATGCTCACGATGTCGAAACCGCGGTCGGCATATTGTGCATAGATTTTCTTCAGATTGGGAATCTCCTGGCGACAGGGCTTGCACCAGGAAGCCCAGAAGTCAATGAGCACAAATTTCTTGCCTTCGAGGATTGAGGCGAGTGTCACGTCCTTACCGTCGACGTCCTTCACCGTAAACTCCGGCACCTTCGAGCCGACCATTCCTGCGGGATAGAGTTCTTTTTTCACCATCTGTCCGTAGTAGGAGTTCTTGGCTTCGTCGGACAGGGCTTCATACCACGGTCTCAAATTGTCGGTCAGATAGGCTGTGAGTGAAATCATCAGGAGCGGGCCCCAGTAAGAGTCTTTCTCACGTATGATGGCTGCCTGATAGAGAGAATCTATGGTGTGAAACAAGTTCCTGTCGGCAACTTCCTGAATGTCCCTTGGGGCGTCTTTATATTGCTTCCTGTTTGCCGCATGAAGTGAATCGGTATACATTTTGACTCTCATCAGCGAGTCGAAACGTGTGCTCAGTGGTGAACCGGAGATGGTGAGTTCTTTTAGGTTGTAAGAGGGCACACCGTTGAGCGAATCGGCTTTCAGCGAACCCGATATCTCCGTGGTGGTGCCATTCTCCAGCATCAGACGGCGTGAACCATAGGCATCTTTTACTGTAAGGAATACGGCGCGCGGCTCGTCGATGGTGCCGGTGAAGGTGAATGAGCCTCCGATGGCCAGTGTGTCGGCTATCGGTTTCTCGCTGTTATGGCTCACGGGGATGAGCTGCACGCGGACCGTGTCGGGCAGTCCTTCGATGGAGCCTCTGACAACATATGAATTGGCAGGTTGCTGCCCGCATGCCGTGAAGGCAGCCAGCAGGCAACATGCAATAGCGATAAACAGGTTTGTTTTCATTTTAATCTGGGTATTAGGGGCTGTTTTTATTCAGTGTCTACACATGTGATGCTCACGATTTTACCCCATCCTGTCGTGATGTGAGGATTGGTGTGTTCGGAAGCATAGCTTGCTCCATACTGCCATCGGGCTGTGCCGTAATTGGGGTCAATTTCAAACTCTATGAGCTTTCCTTCCTGCGCATTCTCGTCCCACACGGCAATCCATAGGACAGAGCCGGCAGTGGGAAATCCTGCGACGTTCCACGTGTAGAGAGCAGTTACGGTTTCGCCCGGTTCGCACTCATAAAGTGTGTTCGAAGTGTCCGCACCACTTGAAGGGCTGAAAGAATGGACTGCATTGTCGGTGGCATAGTAGAAGGCATGGCCGTAGTCATTGGCTGCATAAAGCTTAGCCAGAGCAATGTCTGTACAGCCCGAAAGGTCAAGTTTCGAGCGTGAGCCGTCGGCCGAGAGGTCTCCTTCGTCCACCCGGTTGTAGAAATTAAAGCGGTAGAGATAATACACGCCTTCTTCCTCTGTGATGCAGTAGGTGCGATCGGCATAACCATTGAAGATGGCTATCGGGTCTGTGACCATATTGTTGGCATCAATGTAAGCTTCTCCACTGGTGCTCCGGAAGTTGCTGAGTGAGCTGCTGGCCGAGTAGTAGGGACGGAAAGCGTGACTCTCAATGTCATAGATGATTTGGTCGGCATTGATGGCACCGCTCACTGCACCCCAGGACGTACGTGTGGCGTGTGCCAGGAAGGGAGCTGCTTCATAGTCTCCGGCGATGGCGGCCGAAAACTTTCGGTCGTTGCTCTGGTCGGTGTAGAGTACGTGCAACTTACCGTTGTTGATGAGGAAGTCGGCGTTGTTCATGAAGTAGCATGTCTGCGGGTTGAACACGTCGGGTGCGGTGTAGAACATGTCGTCCCAGGTGTCCATCGTCACCAGGCTTTCGTTGTTCAGGCGCAGCATGGTTTGGTCAGTGGCCACGAGGTAACCGTCTCGCGTTGTGCCTCCCGTATGACTGCCGCGGATGAAACGCGGACTGCCGGGGATGGTTTGTCCCGTGATTTGGCTGTAATAGCGCGGAGCAACGGAGTCTCCACCATAAATCAGCATCAAGGACGAGGTGTAGACATCAATGTCGGTTTCTCCGTTATATTCGGAGAGCATGTAGAGCCCTTCGAGCGCTGCTCCCTCGGTGTAGACCGTTCCGGCACTTGCAAACATGAAATAGGCTCTCATGTTTCTTACAGAATCTTCAGCCATAAAGTAAAATCTGTATTGTCCGGGTTCCAGGTCGACCGTCCAGTGCAGTTCCCTTTCATAATAGATGGTGTCGGCAGGAGGATATTGCAAGGAATTACCCACTTGGACGGGCAGATACTGGTAGTTTGTCATGGGCAGGACAAACCAGCGATAGCGCAGGTTCTCCATGTATCGGTAAGTGACGTTGGGACTCATCTCGATAAGGTCACCGGGTTTCATGCTTAACAGCCCGTAGCGGTTGGCCATTCCGGTGGTGTCGATGACGATTTCGCCCGCTTCCTCGTCGGACAGATATATGTAGTTGCCTTCGTCCTCATAGCAGGCAGTAAAGGCGGATGTTGCCAATAGTAGCAGGAATAAATATTTTAATGCTTTCATAAAAAAGTCTCCTTTGGGTTAGTTGTCAAAGCTGATGGGCAGTCCGGTATTCTCGTCCAGGATGGGGTCGTCCGGATTGGCCGCGTTATATTCATTCAGTAGGTTTGTAAGAACAATCTTGTAGTTGTTCAACTCGGCCCAAGTCATTGAGTCTGTGTCAAACTCGGTCAGACCGGTATTGTTGAGCATGAACCGGTATTTGGCATCGCTGTAAGTACCGAAGAACTCCTCCAGTTCATCCCAGTTGTTGGGGCGGCTCAACATGTCGTTCCATTTCAGGAGCAGATGGTCTTGTTCGATGCTGCCCACGGCAAAGTCTTCTGATGCAACGACCTGTATGTAGAGTCTGACAGTCGTTTCTTGCAATATGTCATCGCGCTTGATCACCACCGGGCAAGTGGCCTGGTTGGCTCCGGCCGGGATGGTTACGGTGGTGGGACACTCATAAAGGTCGCTGCTGGCTGTGGTCTGGTCGGCTACGACTTCTACGTTGGCCGTGCGGTCATAATCAGTCGTCAGGCCCATGATGTAGAGTGTGACGTTCATGGTGTATTCGGTGACCGACTCCGGATAGCTCACGAAAGAAAACTCCAGGGAGTCGGTGTCGAGTGTCCACTCTGAGGGACCCTCTATGCGGATGCGTGGCTCGTCTTGGTAGTAGAAGCCATCATTTTCACAGCTTGTTCCTATGAGCAACAAGCATGTTGTGAGTATGTATAGAATATGTCGTTTCATAATGATGTTTTTTGTTAGTTGGTATAACCTCCAAATTCTTGGTCAGTGGATGGGATGGGCAGGACATAGACCGAGCGCGACGGAACGACGCCGGCTCCTGTGATGGAAGAAGCGTTGAGCCGTTTGTAGTAGAAGAACAGCTGGCCGCCTTCGCCCACAAACTCTTTCCGGTATTCTTTGTAAATTTCGTTCTGGATTTGGTCTGATGTCAGTGTCTCCGAAAGAGGATAGGCGCTCAGATTGCGGGCATCTCGCACTTCATTGAGCAGTTCGATGGCCCGTGTCGGATTGCTGTCTTTCAGACATTCGGCAGCAATATAAAAGGCCTCTGTCATGCGGATAAGGGGATACACGTCATTGTAAAGGCCGCTTTCATAGTGCCAGAACTTGCAGAGATAGCGTTTGTCGCCATCTTGTTCATAGCCTTTCAGGTAGCGGTAGTCGTTTCCCAGCGAGCTGGATAGTTCGTAAATGTCTTGCGCTTTGGTTTCAGAGGGGCTTAAGCTGCTGGTGCCTGCATTCGATTTGAAATAATAGTTGGCGATGTCTTCCCAATTATCAATCTTCAGGTTGAAAATGTGCTCTATCGTAAAGGCGCGGTTGCATTCATAATCATTTTGAGTCTCCACGGAAGTGTAATGAACCCAAGAGAACGGTTTGCTGTTCTCATCACTTTCCACCATATCTATGATTTCATTGGCATAGAGGAGCGCGTTCTCGGTGTCGCCCATCCAAAGATAGGCGCGTGCCAGTGTAGCCACGGTCGCATAGTAATTGAAGTAACAGATACGTCCGTCTCTATGGCTATAGGGTGAATAACTGATGAGCAACGAGTCGTGTTGCAGATAGTCACGTGCTTCCAGCAGGTCATCAATGATGAGTTGCATGGTCTCGTTCACGCTTCGTTGGCCCACGACGTTGGTGGAATATTCTGTGACGTAGGGCACGCCGTTGGCATTGCCGTCCATTGCGGGAGCACATGCAAAGAGGCGCATCAAGTCAAGATGAAGGAACGCACGCAAACCCAAGGCTTCTCCTCGATAGGTGTAGTAATGATTCTCAGAGAATATGTTGGGGTCAGCATCCTCAATGTTGCTGATGATGAGATTCAAGTTGGCAATGCAATTATAGGTTTGACTCCAAATGGTGTTGATGATGGACTCGCAAGTGCTGTTTGTATAGGCATATTCAGAGGGGTAACGCCACTCTCCGTTGCTGTCGATGTCATAGTTTTGCGACAGGACTTCGGTAAAACCTATTCCCATGTTGAGCGCATACATGCTCTCGGTGCTTATGGCAGTGTACACGCCCGTGAGTTGGTCGCGATAGCCGCCTTCACTGCTGAAATGGTCTGCTTCCTGTATTTGTGATTTGGGGCTTACGTCCAACCAGTCGTTGCAGGCAGTAAAGCTAAAGACTGCGATGCCGGTCAAAAGTAGTCTGATAATATGTCGTTTCATAAAAGTTGGTCTTAGTGTAGTGATTAGAATGTTGCTTGTACGGAAAGAGAGAAAGTACGTGCATATGGATAATCGGTTCCGCGCTCAGTCTTTACAGACGAGATGACGAATAGGTCGTTTGTATAGGCTGTGACTTTCAAACGTTCCAAAAACTTGTTTTTCTTCATGAACGCGCAGTTCTTGAAATCATAGTACACGCTTAGTGAAGAGAGGGTTAACGTGTTGTAGTCTTCTACGAAGCGAGATGTCGGATAAGTAGTGGTTTGGTCGGTGATGCTTTTGTATAGCGCCACGTCACCCGCCTGCTGCCAGCGGTCAGTGAATACGCGCCGGTCTACGTTATACTGGAGGGACGCGTTTTCCACTTTGCTCACCAGTGTGGAGTTGTAAATCTGTCCGCCTACGCGGAAGCCACATGTAGCCGAGAATCCTATGCCGTTTATTTCACCGTTTAATCCGAAGTTGCCGTTCACCTTGGGCTGCGTGTCACCGCACACCACCTGATCGGCCGTGTCGTATTCATAGGTGATGCTGCCGTCACGTTTCACAAAGATTTCCTGGCCTGTCTGCGGGTCGATGCCCAGGGACTTGACTGCCCAAATGGCTGTCATGGAACAACCCTCGTAATATTTCACGGAAGGAGTCGTCACACCCTCTTCCATCATGGTTTGGTCTTGCTCGTCATTCCAGGCACGCAGGCTGTTGGAGATGCTTTTCAGCGTGTTCTTGTTATGGGCGGCATTGACATAGACATTGACATAGTTGCCTCTCTTCCGGTTCTCATACACGCGGTAGTTCAAGTAAGCCTCGACACCTTTGTTCTCTGTTTTTCCCAGATTGGCCACATAGGTGGAGAATCCGGTCGTTGAAGGAACAGTGACACTGGTAATCATGCCCTGGGTGGTAGAAATGTAGTAATCCAAACGACCGGTCAGACGGCTGCCAAACAGTTCGAAGTCGAGACCGAAGTTTGTGTCATAAGTTTCCTGCCAGCGCAAGTCCGGGTTTGCCAAAGCGTAGGCATACGAACCGATATATCCGTTATAGGAGTCGTTGCTGTAATAACGGAAGGTGGTGATTGCATTGTAGGAGCTGAAGCCTTGACTACCGGTGTAGCCGAAGGAAGCTCTGAACTTTAAGCGATTAAGAATATCGTTGCCTCTGAGGAAAGGCTCATTGTGAATATTCCATCCGCCACCGACCGACCAGAACGAGCCCCAACGATTGTTGGCTCCGGTTTCAGACGAACCTGTCAATCGGTAGTTGGCATCAAACAGATAGCGCTCGTCGTATGAATAGTTGAGAGAGATGAGGCCACCGCAACTGCGTGACACGTCTTCTTCACCTGTGGGGCTTCCGCCTTCTTCATATTGCACGGCGAATGTGATGTCGTTCATTTTGTCGTTGGGAAAACCTTCGGCTGTCATGGCCGATGACTCATAGCTCTCATCGCTCATGCTCAACTGTCCGTTGAGGAAGATGAGGTGCTTGTCCAGCTGTATGGAATAACTGATGTTGGCATCGGCGTTAAGGTTCGTTGTTGTGCCATTCAGTTTATAGTAAGAGCCTTTGGCAAACTCGTCGGTTTCGTTGACGAAGTCCGTATGGTTGGCCGGTTTGAACTGGTCAATCGTATTGTTTTGTCTTACAAAGCCGACGCGACCGGTGAAGCGCAGGTTTTGCAAGATTTGCCATTCCAGGTAGAAGTTGTTCGTGATGTTGGTGTAGGTCGTATTGTCAATGGTGTTCAGCGTGGTGTTGTAGATGGGGTTGGTGTAATCGCTGGAACTGCCAGAGCTGTCCGTATACGAGTAGCTCTGTATCAGATTACCGCTTTCGTCATAAAGGCGGCTGTATGGATTCATCTGTGCGTAGTCGGAAAAACTGCCGTAGGGAGACTCGTTACTGCTGTTGTAGTCAATGGTCAGTTGGTTGCGGAAAATCATGTCTTTCACGCGGTAGGACAATGTAATGCCGCCGGAGAAAGTGTTACGGCTGGAGCCTTTCATGACACCTTCAATGTTGTTGTATGACAAGTTGACGCCATACACCATCGCTTGGTCTCCACCTTCCAGATAGAGAGAGTGCTTTTGTCCCACGCCCGTGCGCACCGGCTGTGCAAGCCAGTCTGTGTTTACACCGGCCAGGACTTCTCTCAATTTGTTGGCATAGGTCTGGTCCAGTGAGATTTGGGTCAGGGCATTGTCTGACGAATAGAGTCCTGCCAGGCGTTCCACTTCCAGTTTTTCGGCTGCGTTACACAGGTTGTAACTGCTCAGGTCAGGAACTTCAATGTTGAGGTCGCCGGTGTAGGTGATGCGCATTGTGCCGGCTTCGGGACGCTTGGTTTCGATGACCACCACGCCGTTGGCACCTTTCGAACCATAGATGGCTTTGGCCGTCGCGTCTTTCAGTGTCGTGACGCTGGCCACTTGGTTCATGTCCAAGTCCATGATGCGTGTCAGGGTCGTTTCAAATCCGTCAAGGATGAAGAGCGGCTGGTTGGCATTGGAGGCATAATCGCTCTGCACGTTGGAGATGGTCGACGAACCACGCATCTGATAATCGGGCATCGAGTTCGGGTTGGAGCCGCTTGCCAGATTCTCTATCTGCATGAACGAGGGGTCAATCGTCGCCAGGCTTTGCAGCACGTTCTGGTTGCCCACGCGCATCAGTTCCTCTCCTTTCACCGTTGTAACGGCGCCTGTGAAGGTGTTTGCCTTGCGCGTGAAAACACCCGTGACGACCACTTCCTCAAGACTTTCGCTGGAGGGGGTGAGTCTGATTTCATACTCTGCACGGTCTGTGAGGACGATGGTGAAATCTTCATAACCGATGTAGCTCACCCGGATGGTACGCGCAGTGACAGGCAGTTTCAAGGTGAATTTTCCGTCAATGTCTGTCGGGGTGCCATACTTGGGTTCAGGTTTCGAGCCTTCAATTAGCACGATGTGCGCTCCGGGCAGCCCGGTGCCAAACTCGTCTCTTACAATACCGGTGATGGTGCGTTCAGATTGGGCATACGACGGACTGCAAGCCAGCCATCCCACAACAAGCAGCAGGATGAGGCGGAGGGTGGAAATCCGTCGCCCACAACGTTCGGTAAGTCTTTCTTTTCTCATTGCTCTATAGTTTATTAAAATTAGTATATATGTTCTTTTTCTTTCGTTGAAAGCCCCCGTTATTTAGATTTTGTTACAAAACAAAGGAAAAAAGTTATAAGTTGTATTAAAACGCTGCTTCCAATAACGGCAATTGACGCATTTGGATTAAAAACTATTAAAATGACCAGTTCTCCTTCCTGTCTGATGTGAAGGTGCCGGACGGCATCCGTGCAAGTGTCCGTCCGTAGCCGGACGGCTGCGCGCGGGCATCCCGTCGGCTGCACGGACGCATCTGTGCAAATGCCCGGTTTTATTTCTATGGATGCACGTCCGTAGTTGCTCAGGTGTAAATCCGTAGATGCTGAAGTGCAAATTTGCAGGAGCTGAGATACAAACTTGCAGGAGCTGAGATACAGAAATGCAGAAGCTGAGATACAAACTTGCAGATGCTGAGATGCAGAAATGCAGCTACGCGGCTGTCGGTTGGGCAGTCGCTATCCGTATGTGAGAAAGGGAGAGGAGGGAAGTCAGTCGGTGTCGTCCGTGTCGGATGAAAGGTGAAGTGCCTTCTCGCGATATTCTTTAGGCGACATGCCGATGTTGTCACGAAACATCTTGTAGAACGTGGTCATGGAGCTGAACCCCACTTCCGCGGAGATGGCCTTGAGCGGGAGGTCGGTTTGCAGGTCGCTCAACAGGCGGATGGCTTCATTGAGGCGGTAGCGGTTGACATATTGCGTGAAAGTCTGCCCCGTTTCTTCGTTGATGATTTGGGAGAGATAGGTGCGGTTGGTGCCCAACAGCTCGGCTACTTTTTCCTTCGTCAGGAGGTTGTCCTTGTAGATGCCTTGCTCGGCCATGCAGCACTCCAGTTTCCGGAAGAGCAAGCTCTTCTTCTCGTCGGTCAGAGGTGAGTTGACATATTTCTTTTCTGATTCGTCTGAAGTTGTTTGGGAAGGGTCGGCAGACTCTGTCTTGCTCATCCGGCTGATGGTTTCCTGAAGCTGTTGCTCGCGCCGCAAGGAGTCTTGCTTTTGGCGCACGATGGCGAGATAGAGGTGGTTCTTGTGCTGATACAGATAGAACGTGCCGCCGGCAATAAGCACCAGGATGACCAGCACGCCCAGCAACAACTGTTCCTTCTTTTCGCGTTGCAGGAGTTCGAGGCGGTGTTGCTGGAGTTCGTTCTCCATGCGCTCGCTGTCGTAGCGGATGCGCAGGTCGCTGATGACTTTCTCCTTGTCGATGTTGAACAGGCTGTCGTTCTCCTGTGACTGCCGGCGCATCCAGGCAAGAGCTTCCGTGTAGTTGCCCGCGTCGGCATAGCAGTTGGCCAGTTCGTCCATGACGTCATTGCGAGATGCGCGATAATGCTTGCCGTTTATCAGTTCGAGAGCTTCCATCAGCAGGGCGATGGCTTCGGTGTGCTTTCCTTCCTGGTTGAGCGCATGGGCATAGCCGTGAAGCAGGAATACTTGGGTCGAAGGCTGGTTCTGTTCCTTCAGCGCAAGGCCTTTCCGGAACAGTTCGGTGGCTTGCTGCAAGTCGCCCTGCTCGGTGAGAATCTTTCCGTAGAGGGCATAAACGATGCCTTGGTCATAGAAATCATTTTGCAGCATGAGGAACTCGGCTTCCTTGATGGCGCGCAGTGCCGGTTCGTAGTCCTTCTTCAGATAATACATATAGGCGCTGGTCGAGGCACCTATATATATAAGGTACGGAGAGTTCCATCGGTGTCCGAGTTCGTAGGTCTGGAGCGAATATTTCAGCCCCACGGTGTCGCGCTTCATGTAATAGACATTGGCGACGTTGGCCAGCAAGATGCCTCGAAGCTGTTCATAGCGGCTCCGGTGTGCGGCTTCGATTCCTTGGAAGAAGTAGTGCAGGGCAAGGTAGAGGTCATTGTCGATGTTGTAAGCATACAGACCAAATCCGTTGTAGATGGAGCAGAGGGCCGAATCATTCTTACTGATTTCGGCATCCATCCGTGCCTGGGTGAGGTGGTTGTAGGCCGATGTGAGCGACTCGCCCAGCATCGTGTAAGCCTGTCCCAACCCGATGTGGGCATAGAGCACGGCACGATTGAGGTCTTTTTTCTTATATCCCAGCCAGAACAGCCTTTTCCCATAGTCGATGGCCTTGCGATAGTCGGCTTTGTGCAGGTGATAGAACATGAGTTTCTCCAGCGCTTCGGTGTCGTTAGAGTCGCGTGCCAACCGTTCTTCCTGTATGCGGATGGATTGTGCGTGTTCCTGTGCCGGGCAGCCGGGCGCAGCCAGAAGAAGTAGTGTGCAAATGACGTGTTTTAGCCTGATTCGCATAGGTTCATGTTCTGATGATGAACAAAGATAGTGATTATTTGATAGGACAGTTCCGCATATGTGCAATAATTTGTCTTTCGGCGGTAAACAAAAACCAACAGCGGGATGCACATCAGAAAAAGAGATGTGCACCCCGCTGCATCTGGAGTGTGAGTTTCAAAAAATCAGTTCCATTCAGGTATTTCCTCACCCGGACTCCACACACGGCAGAGGGCGATGTCGAAGATGAGCACCGAGTAGCCGGGTATGCTGCTTCCATAGCCGCTTGTGCCGTAGGCCAAACCGTAAGGGATATAGACTTCCCAGCGGTCGCCTTTGTACATCCATTTATCCAAGCGGTGGTCGCCTTCAAGCATGGATTGCAGAGCTGTTGTGAAACCGTTTATCATGGAGCTTACAGCAAGTTTGGAAGGCGTGGTGGTCTCGTAATCCAGGTCGGTCGTAGTGAACGTGCCGTCGAATATTGTGCCGTTGATGAGTGTGCCTTTGTAGTGCACATAGACCGAGTCTGTGAACAATACGTTACGGCATTCTGCATTGCCTGTGCCAAACTCGGCTTCGGCCAGTGCTGTTGCGTCTTGGATGACTTTCACGTAGATGTAATCGTTCGTCTCACCTTCTGAGGGGAGCAGGCTGCTTGAAGAACCTCCCGACACATAGTCTTGTGAGTAGCTGCGGATGATTTTCCACTCGCCCGTGCTGTTGGCCTCCGCCAAGTCGACAATAGAGTCCAGATAGCGTTCGTTGCGCGCTTCCCAATTGGCGTATGTGTCAACTTCTTCCGTCTCCTCGCAGGAGGTAAACACTCCCACACTCATCAGCAGCATGCCAAACAGCAGATATAAAATTCTTTTCATAGGTTTGTCTTATAAAAAGGGGTTAAATCAATTTTTTCAGCAGACTGGTGATGCTCACTTTGTCGGCTATGATGCCTGTGAGGTTGGCAATGGGCACACGTTCCTGACCCATCGTGTCACGGTTGCGCAGTGTCACACAGTTGTCTTCCAGCGTCTGGTGGTCAACGGTGATGCAGTAGGGCGTACCGATGGCATCCTGACGGCGATAGCGTTTGCCGATGGAGTCTTTCTCATCATACTGGCAGTTGAAGTGGAAGCGCAGTTCGTTCATGATTTCGCGTGCCTTTTCGGGCAAACCGTCTTTCTTCACCAGCGGCAGAACGGCCAGTTTCACCGGAGCCAGGGCTGCGGGCAGACAGAGCACGACACGTGTTTCGCCGTTTTCCAGTTTCTCCTCCTTGTAGGAAGCACACATGACGCTGAGGAACATGCGGTCGACACCGATGGACGTCTCAATGACATAGGGCGTATAGGATTCGTTCATCTCAGGGTCAAAATACTTGATGCTCTTGCCGCTGAACTTCTCGTGCTGGGAGAGGTCGAAGTCCGTGCGTGAGTGGATGCCTTCCACCTCCTTGAAGCCGAAGGGCATCAGGAATTCGATGTCGGTGGCAGCGTTGGCATAGTGGGCCAGCTTTTCGTGGTCGTGATAGCGATAGTGGTCGTCGCCAAAGCCGAGGGCCTTGTGCCATTTCAGGCGGGTGTCCTTCCAGGCCTTGAACCACTCCAGTTCTGTGCCGGGGCGCACGAAGAACTGCATTTCCATCTGTTCGAACTCGCGCATGCGGAAGATGAACTGGCGGGCCACGATTTCATTGCGAAAAGCCTTGCCTATCTGGGCAATGCCGAAAGGCACTTTCATGCGGCCGGTCTTCTGCACGTTGAGGAAGTTGACGAAGATGCCTTGTGCCGTTTCAGGACGGAGGTAGACTTTCATCGCGCCGTCGGCCGTGGAGCCCATTTCGGTGGCAAACATCAGGTTGAACTGGCGCACTTCCGTCCAGTTTTTCGTGCCCGAGATGGGGCAGACGATTTCTTCGTCGAGGATAATCTGGCGCAGCTCGTCCAGGTCGTAGGCATTCATTGCCTTCGAGTAGCGTTCGTGGAGGGCGTCGCGCTTGGCTTGATGCTCCAGTACGCGCGGGTTGGTCGAGCGGAACTTGGCTTCGTCGAATGCTTCGCCAAAGCGTTTGGCTGCCTTTGCCACTTCCTTGTTTATCTTTTCGTCATATTTGGCTATCTGGTCTTCAATCAACACGTCGGCACGGTAGCGCTTCTTGGAGTCACGGTTGTCAATCAAAGGGTCGTTGAACGCATCCACATGGCCCGAAGCCTTCCAGATGGTGGGGTGCATGAAAATGGCCGAATCCAGTCCCACGATGTTTTCGTGGAGCAGCACCATGCTCTGCCACCAATATTGCTTGATGTTGTTTTTCAGTTCCACACCCATCTGGCCGTAGTCATAGACAGCACCCAGGCCGTCATAGATGTCGCTTGAGGGGAACACAAAGCCGTATTCCTTGCAGTGCGACACAATCTTCTTAAATACATCTTCTTGTTGTACCATTTGTATTTCTGTTTGTTTTCTGTCGTATGTAGTTTTGTCCGGCCTGTAAAATTGTCCGGATATATATAACAATGAGGCACAAAATAAGCGATTTTTTTTGTATATGCTGTCATTCAGTGCAAAGCGTTATTATTCTTTCACAAAGCGACGGGAAAATCTGGTCTACACAGCTTGTCTGCACCCTGGTCTTTCCTCATCGCTTTTTTCAAGCCGATGATGCACTCAAGCACTTTCATCCTTGTTTGACTATGGCTTCTTCTCCTTCTTTTTTCTTTGTGCTTATCTGGCCCGTCAACTCCTGACAGAACGTCCGTATGTTGCATTTTTTCGCACAGATGCTGCCGGCTTTGCATGGCGGAAACCGACAGACGGAAATCTGAAATATCTGTCTTTCTTTTAAAAAAGTGGAGATTCTATGACTTTGATAGTCAGATATGTAAGTCGGACGTTTTTCTGCCGGAGAATCCGGCTTTGGGCGGGTTCCTATCCGTCCGTGAGCCGAAAGGAGGCTGTTCATGGACGGATGGGAAGGCAGACACGGGCGGATTCCTATCCGCTGGCCGGTTCATTCTGAAGTCTGTCTGATGGCCCTTGTCAGATGGTGCTGCTTGTTAAGAATATTTCCTTTCTGCGGACTCCATCTTGCTCGGTTGATGAAAACAATCCATATTATCTTTTCGAAATGGTAAAGATGAACTCCAATCCACCGGTTGAGGCAATGCGGGCGAAGATGGTGCCACCATGAAAGATGATGGCATTCTTCACGATGGCAAGGCCCAGGCCCGTGCCTCCCAGCTTGCGGGAACGACCTTTGTCGATGCGATAGAAACGCTCAAACAAATGGTCGAGATGTTCAGGCGCCACCCCCACGCCATTGTCGGCAAAGCTGAAGCGATAGTATTCCGGAGTCTCCATCACACACTTCACGGTGATGGTCACATTGGAGCCTGAATAAGCTATGGCATTATCCGTCAGGTTGCGGAACACGGAATAAAGCAACGAGGGATTGCCCTGCACCTTCATGGGCGGATGGAGCAGTTGCAGAAAGTTCATGCCTTTCTCCTTCAATTGAAGTGCCACGTCGGCATGCACGCTCGAAACGATTTGGCATAGCTCCACTTCCTCCATCTCGATGGATTGCGAGGCCTCATCCATGCGGGTCAGTACGGAAATGTCGCGCAGAAGACTCGCCAAGCGGTTGCTTTGAGCATAACAACGCTCCATGAACTGGTTGCGCTGCTTCTCATTCATGTCTGGGTTGGAAATGATGGTTTCGAGATAGCCCTGTATGCTGCTGACAGGAGTCTTCAGCTCATGGGCGATGTTTTGCGTCAGCTGGCGTTTAAGACGCACCTTGTCCTCTTCACTCCGCTTCACTTGTGTGTAAAGCTGCACGATGTGGTGGGAGATTTCTCCCATCTCGTTGTTGGGAAACTCAAAATGGAAGTGTTCCAGATCCTCGTCATTCTCGGCCTGCTGGGCGAAACGGCGAAGCTGGTTGATGGTTTTACCCAAATTGCTGGTGTATTTGTAATAAATATACCCCAGCACGAGTATCAACACCAGGGAAAACCACAGATAGCGCCAGTCAATCGACAGTTCGTCAACGAGGTCGGTGCTGTCATAGGGCAAAGCCGTGCGAATGACAATGTCCAAATCCTTGAAATAAGTAGCCGAATAAAAATAATCAGCGTCCAGCATTTGCGATGTGCGCAAGATGACATATCCACTTCCCTTTTCAATGGCTTTCTGCACTTCCGTCCGATTACGGTGGTTGGCAATTTCGTCGGCATTCTTGATGTTGTCGAACAATACGGTTCCGTCACTCCTGATAATTGTGACCCTCAAATTGGGTAGCGTATGAAACGTTGTGTAGCGGGTCAGTAAAGAATCACTCCACACCTTTCCTTTCTCAACCAGAGTTTCATACATCTGAATGTTGTAAAACTGCAAGCGGGTATTCAGCATCTCAATGCGATGAGCTTTCTCACGCTGACACTGGTAAATGAGGAAACATGCTGCAAAAGAAAGAAACAGCAACAGGACGGAAAGAAACAATCGTTGACTAAATGATATGACGCGAGATATGGACATGTATATACGCAGCTAATTACAGTCTATTCTTTAATTCTATGATATTTTTACAACTCACTTATCATCGAAACAATAACCATAGCCCAGCCGGGTGATGATGCACTTGCCATATTCGCCAATTTTCTTACGCAGGCGTGTGATGTTCACATCAACCGTGCGGTCAAGCACATAGACCTCATCACTCCAGATTTTTGCCAGAATGTCTTCCCGCGAGAATACTTTTCCGGGCGATTTCAGCAGCAGCTTCAGGATTTCAAACTCTTTCTTCGTGAGCGACACGGCTTCACCATTGATGGTCACGCGTTTTTGGGTGATGTCCATGCTCAGTCCGTGATATGTAAGCACTTCGGGTTGCCCTGCCTGGGTTTCCATCGTGCGGCGCAGCACGGCCTTCACACGCGCCACGACTTCACGCAGCGAGAACGGTTTGGAAATGTAGTCATCGGCACCCAGATTAAATCCCGTCACTGTGTCGTTTTCCGTGTCGCGGGCTGTAATAAATATGATAGGAATGGAAGCTGTCGCTTTGTCTTTCCTCAGCATACTTGCCATCTTGAAACCTGATATTTCTCCCATCATCACATCCAGCAACAGCAAGTTGTAGTCCGTCAAATTCAGTTTCAACGCTTCTTCTGCCGAGTTGGCTGTGTCTACCCAAAAGCCTTCATTCTCCAGATTGTACTTCAAGATTTCACACAGGTCTTCTTCGTCATCCACAACCAATATTCGAATATCACTCATATCTATTGTTTTTTAATGTCGTTATCACATTCTTGGGTGATGCAAAGTTCTTACATCTTTATTACGAACACATAATGTTTATGTTACAATTTTATTACAAATCCTCATAGCCACTCCATACGTAGGGATTCCTTCCTGCCTTTCACGTTCTTCGCCTTCCACACAAAGACGGCTCCGCGGGCAATCACAGCGAAAGGCATTGTTACAAAAGTAATTCTTTTCCCATGAAGTGTTACACACGCAGATGAAAATATCCTTTCGGAAGTAAAAAATAAGTCCCAAAAGGTGATTATCCTTTCCAATTTATATTATTTTTGTAACCAACTAGTCATCCGCTTTTCTCTTTCGAAAAAGGAAGACTCGATAAAAACAGTACTAATAACCTCTAATCTTAAAAACTTTAAATGGGTAGAGTTTTAATTATCGGCGCAGGAGGTGTAGGAACCGTTGTTGCGCACAAAGTAGCACAAAATCCGGATGTGTTTACTGACGTAATGATTGCAAGTCGCACCAAATCGAAATGCGACAATGTGGTAAAAGCCATTCGTAATCCCAACATCAAGACGGCACAAGTGGATGCCGACAATGTGGACGAACTCGTGAATCTGTTCAATGAATTTAAGCCGGACATTGTTATTAATGTGGCACTTCCTTACCAAGACCTGACCATCATGGAAGCCTGTCTGAAGACAGGTGTAAACTATCTTGATACAGCCAATTACGAACCTAAAGATGTGGCCCACTTCGAATACAGCTGGCAATGGGCTTACAAGGAACGTTTTGAGGATGCCGGACTGACAGCCATCCTGGGATGCGGGTTCGACCCGGGAGTAAGTGGCATCTTCACGGCCTATGCCGCCAAGCACTATTTCGACGAGATTCAGTATCTTGACATTGTGGACTGCAATGCTGGCAATCACCACAAGGCATTTGCCACGAATTTCAACCCGGAAATCAATATACGCGAAATAACTCAGAACGGACGCTATTACGAGAACGGTCAATGGGTGACCACCCAGCCACTGGAGATCCACAAATCATTGACCTACCCCAACATCGGCCCGAAAGATTCCTATCTGCTTTATCACGAAGAGCTGGAATCGCTGGTGAAAAACTATCCGACCATCAAGCGTGCCCGCTTCTGGATGACGTTCGGCCAGGAATATCTGACCCACTTGCGTGTGATTCAAAACATCGGCATGGCCCGCATTGATGAAGTGGACTATAACGGAGTGAAGATTGTGCCGTTGCAATTCCTCAAGGCAGTCCTCCCCAATCCGCAAGACTTGGGTGAGAACTATGACGGAGAAACCTCCATTGGCTGCCGCATCCGTGGACTAAAGGACGGAAAGGAACACACATACTACGTGTATAACAACTGTAGCCATCATGCGGCTTACTTGGAAACAGGCATGCAGGGAGTGAGCTACACCACTGGAGTGCCGGCCATGATTGGAGCGATGATGTTCCTCAAAGGCTTGTGGAAGAAGCCGGGAGTGTTCAACGTGGAAGAATTTGACCCGGATCCTTTCATGGAACAATTGAACAAACAAGGCTTACCTTGGCACGAAGTGTTTGACGGAGACTTGGAACTTTAAAAATGAAAAGAATGATGAATGGAGCAGAGGTCAGTTCATACGGCATTCCAAAACCTTCATTCATCATTCACTATCCCAAAAACAACATTATGAACGTAGGAGACAAAGCACCGGAAGTATTGGGGTTGAATGAAAAAGGAGAAGAAATCTGCCTGAGCAACTACAAAGGAAAAAAAGTCGTGCTCTACTTCTATCCCAAAGACAACACCTCTGGTTGCACAGCACAGGCATGCAGCCTGCGCGACGGTTATGAGGAACTGCGCAAAGCCGGTTATGAGGTAATCGGTGTCAGTGTGGACAGCGCAGCTTCCCATCTGAAATTTATTGCTAAAAACGAGTTGCCCTTTACGCTGATTGCCGATACGGACAAGAAACTGGTGGAACAGTTTGGCGTTTGGGGCGAAAAGAAAATGTGTGGACGCACCTACATGGGCACGTTCCGTACAACCTTTATTATTAACGAAGAGGGAATCGTCGAGCGCATTATCACTCCCAAAGAAGTAAAGACCAAGGAACACGCCCGACAGATCCTGAACAAACAGAACTAGATTTATATGGCAAAGAAAGAAAACGGAGAATTAGAGTTTGGAGGAAACAATGAAAAGCTGAAAGCACTCCAGACCGCCATGGATAAAATTGAAAAGAACTTTGGCAAAGGCTCCATCATGAAGCTGGGTGACGAACGTGTGCAAGAGGTGGAGGTTATCCCGACGGGGTCCATCGGACTCAACGCTGCGTTGGGCGTGGGAGGATATCCCAAGGGACGCATCATCGAAATCTACGGCCCGGAGTCATCCGGTAAGACCACGCTGGCCATCCATGCCATTGCCGAAGCTCAAAAGATGGGGGGCATTGCCGCCTTTATCGATGCTGAACATGCTTTCGACCGCTTCTATGCTGCCAAACTGGGAGTCGACGTTGACAACCTCTGGATTTCCCAACCGGACAATGGAGAGCAGGCGCTGGAAATTGCCGACCAACTCATCCGCTCATCGGCAATCGACATCATTGTCATCGACTCCGTGGCTGCATTGACACCCAAAGCCGAGCTGGATGGCGACATGGGAGAGAACAAGGTGGGCTTGCAAGCCAGACTAATGTCACAAGCCCTGCGCAAACTGACTTCAACCATCAGCAAAACCAACACGACGTGCATCTTCATCAACCAGCTGCGTGAGAAAATCGGTGTGATGTTCGGCAGCCCTGAAACGACAACCGGTGGTAACGCTCTGAAGTTCTATGCATCTGTGCGTCTGGACATCCGCTCTGGACAACCCATCAAAGACGGCGATGAAACAATCGGCCGGCAGACAAAAGTCAAAGTGGTGAAGAACAAGGTGGCTCCCCCTTTCCGCAGGGCAGAGTTCGACATCATGTTCGGTGAAGGAATCTCACGAACGGGAGAAATCATCGACTTGGGAAGCGAGCTGGGCGTCATCAAGAAAAGCGGTTCATGGTATAGCTACAATGACACCAAATTAGGACAAGGACGCGACGCCGCCAAACAATGCATAGCCGACAATCCGGAGCTGAGCGAAGAACTGGAAGCACTCGTCTTCGATAAGCTCAAGGACCATAAAGACTAACCTTACG
>CAZOKL010000002.1:46333-54397 GCA_964580305.1 uncultured Bacteroides sp. | reverse complement strand
TCTTTGCTGACACAGTTCAGTTTGCGGCCTCGCTTATGCTTCACCGGAAAGTTTTGTGCTTGTCACTCCTCTTCATCATCAAAGTCAAAGTCCAGATCATCCAGAAACTCCGGTTCGGTAAATTTGTCCAGACTCCGACGTTCTTTCTTGGTCGGTCGTCCTGTACCCCGTGCACGATTGACGAAGCCACTGATTCGGTTCATCTCAAGCAATTCATACTGGTCTGGAGTCGTGACGTTTTCCATCACTTCGGGAACGAGCTTCGCGCCAACACGTTTCTCTATCGTCTGAAGCACCTTGAAAGAATAAGTGATGGGCGGTTTACGCACCTGCACGACTTCTCCTTCCTTTATCATGCGTGAAGGTTTTACCTGGGCTCCGTTGACACTCACCCTTCCTTTCTTACAGGCTTCAGCCGCAACCGTACGTGTTTTGAAAATGCGCACGGCCCATAACCACTTGTCGATTCTTGCTTCACTCATTTCTTATTATATTGATTCATTGTAATCGCAATGCCCGCCAGACAGAAACTCTTTATGATGTCACAAGCCACATTAATGCGCTCTTCCATTTGTTTCTGCTCATCTTCTGTGAAATGACTGAGTACATATTCAATTTGAGCTCCCCTGGAAAAATCATTTCCAATGCCGAAACGCAAGCGTGCATAGTTTTCTGTTCCCAATGTGGCAGCTATATGCTTCAATCCATTGTGCCCGGCATCACTTCCTTTCGGTTTAAGACGCAGCGTTCCAAAAGGCAAAGCCAAATCATCAACCACAATCAGCAGATTCTCCAAAAGAATCTTCTCACATTGCATCCAATAACGCACGGCATTGCCGCTCAGGTTCATATAAGTCGACGGCTTCAGCAATATCAGTTGCCGACCTTTCAGAGACATTGTTGCCGTGGCTCCATAACGTCCGTCCTTAAAAACAATATTGGATGCCTTGGCCAAGGCATCCAATATGCTAAATCCTATATTGTGGCGGGTATCTTGATATTCATCTCCGATATTTCCCAGCCCAACTATCAAATATTTCATTGACCAAGGATAAGATGTACTTTAAAATTAGTTGTTCTTAGCAGCAGCACCCATGGCGGCACGAGTCAATTTGACAGCGCAAACAACAGTTTCCTTTGCATTCAGGATTTCCAGGCCTTCAAATGACAATTCACCTACTTTAATAGTCTTGCCAAGGCCCAGCTTGCTAACATTGACTACCAACTTCTCGGGAATCTTGTCATAAGTAGCCTTTACTTTCAATTTGCGCACTTGCAGTTGCAATTTACCACCGGCACGCACACCTTCAGCCAATCCTTCAAGTTGAACAGGAACCTCCATTACGATGGGTTGGTCATCACTGATTTCATAGAAATCAACATGCAGAACATTGTCTTTCACCGGATGGAACTGGATTTCCTTCATAATGGCCTTGCAAGTCTTCCCGTCGATATCCAAATTTACAGTGTAAATGTGCGGCGTATAAATCAAATTGCGCAAACCTTCGTTAGTTACAGAAAAAGAAGTGGCTATGATATTGCCATTTTCGTCTTTCTTCGAACCATAAAGGTTGCAAGGAACGCTCCCAGCTTTACGTATTTCACGAGTTGCCTTTTTGCCAGTGTCAGGTCTGGCTGTACCTTTTACATCAATTGATCTCATTTGTTAAAAAATTGTGTTACTCTAAATTAAGTTCATTTTGCTTAATTCACCATCACACAGATGTGAGAAAAGCGGCGCAAAATTATATTTTTTCTGCCTAATATCCAAATCTGCCACTCTAAATCTCAGGGAAAACTCAGGGTAAACGCATCTTGTTGTTGAGATTTGGGGTTAATTACCTGAAAAAGGGCAGAAGGAACTGAGCTATAAGTCCTAAATGAAGTATCTTTGCCTGATGGTTCACACTTCTGTTATTCCAACAAAACCTGATACTACTATTATTATGACCGAAAACAAATATATCGAAATAAAAGGTGCACGCGTAAACAATCTGAAGAACATTGACGTGAAGATCCCGCGCAACAAGCTGGTGGTCATCACCGGCCTGTCCGGTTCGGGAAAATCCTCTCTGGCCTTCGATACGCTCTATGCCGAAGGGCAACGCCGTTATGTGGAAAGTCTTTCCTCCTATGCCCGACAGTTTCTGGGACGCATGGGTAAACCAGAATGCGACTTCATAAAGGGCATTCCGCCCGCCATTGCCATTGAACAGAAAGTGAACAGCCGTAATCCGCGTTCGACCGTAGGTACTTCGACTGAAATATATGAATACCTGCGCCTGCTTTTTGCCCGTATAGGCAAAACATACTCTCCCATCAGCGGACAGCTTGTCAAAAAGCACACCACAGAAGACATCGTGAACTGCATGCTCTCCTACTCGAAGGGGACACGCTATACCGTACTGGCACCACTACACCTGCGCGAAGGACGTTCGATGGAGGAACAATTAGACATCGACCTGAAACAAGGATTCACCCGCATTGAAGTTAATGGCGAAATCATCCGCATCGAAGACTATCAACCCAAGCAGGGTGACACGGTCAACCTACTCATTGACCGTATGGCATGTGACGACAGCAAAGACAGCATCAGCCGCCTGACAGACTCTGCAGAAACGGCTTTCTTCGAAGGTGACGACACGTGCATGCTGCGTTTCTATCCTTCGCAGATCATCCACACCTTCTCCAAGAAGTTTGAAGCTGACGGCCTGACATTTGAAAAGCCCACAGACCAGATGTTTTCGTTCAATTCTCCGCTGGGAGCTTGTCCAGAATGCGAAGGTTTCGGCAAAGTCATCGGTATTGACGAGAGTCTGGTGATTCCCAACCGTGCATTGAACATCTATGATGGTGCAGTGGTGTGCTGGCGAGGTGAAAAGATGGGAGAATGGCGCGAGGCTTTCATCCGTCAGGCAGCCAAAGTGAACTTCCCCATCTTCACTCCGTATTACGAGTTAACACAAGCACAAAAAGATTATTTGTGGCACGGCGACCGTGACAAGGTGTGCATAGATTCTTTTTTCAAAATGCTTGAAGAGAATCAATACAAAATACAATACCGCGTGATGCTGGCTCGCTATCGGGGAAAGACGACCTGTCCTCTGTGTCACGGCACACGTCTGAAGAAAGAAGCCGGATATGTGAAAATTGGCGGACGCTCCATCTCCCAACTGGTGGATTTGTCCATCGTCGACTTGAAAGATTTCTTCGATCATCTTCAACTCGACGAGCACGATGAACTCATCGCCCGCCGCATCCTGACCGAAATTCACAACCGTCTACAATTCCTGCTTGACGTAGGCTTAGGTTATCTCACACTGAACCGGCTCAGTAACACGCTTTCCGGTGGAGAAAGCCAGCGCATCAACCTGACTACATCATTGGGCAGCAGTTTGGTGGGCTCACTTTACATCCTCGATGAGCCGAGCATCGGATTACACAGTCGCGACACAGACCGCCTCATCAAAGTACTACGCCAACTCCAGCAATTAGGCAACACGGTTGTTGTGGTGGAACATGACGAAGAAATCATCCGCTCAGCTGACTACATTATTGACATAGGCCCCAAAGCAGGACGTTTGGGAGGAGAAGTCGTCTATGAAGGTGACATGAAAGACCTGCACCCCGGCAACCAAAGTTACACAGTGCGCTACCTGCTGGGCGAAGAAAAAATTCCTCTCCCGCACAGTCGCCGACCGTGGAACAATTACATCGAAATCAAGGGTGCACGAGAAAATAACCTCCGGGGCATTGACGTAAAATTCCCGCTTAATGTCATGACTGTCGTCACTGGCGTAAGCGGTTCCGGCAAGTCCACACTGGTGCGCGACATCTTCTATCGGGCACTGAAGCGACAATATAGTGAAAGCATTGAACGACCGGGAGAATTCATCTCACTGGAAGGCGACATCAAAGCAGTGCAGGACATTGAATTCGTTGACCAGAACCCCATCGGAAAGTCATCGCGCAGCAATCCTGTGACCTATCTCAAAGCCTACGATGAGATTCGCAAACTCTTTGCAGACCTGCCTCTCGCCAAACAAATGGGATATACAGCCGGTTATTTCTCGTTCAACACCGACGGCGGACGCTGTGAAGAATGTAAAGGTGAAGGAACGGTGACGGTGGAAATGCAGTTTATGGCCGACTTGGTGCTGGAATGTGAATCTTGCCACGGCAAACGCTTCAAGAAAGAAGTATTGGAAGTGAAGTTCCACGACATGAACATCTACGACATTTTGAACATGACCGTCGACCAAGCCATTGAGTTCTTCACCGTTCACCAGCAAACAAAGATTGCAAAAAAACTTGTCCCGTTACAAAGCGTCGGTCTGGGATACATTAAATTAGGACAGTCATCGTCCACCTTGTCGGGCGGTGAGAACCAACGGGTGAAGCTCGCCTATTTCCTCAGCATCGAGAAATCATCACCCACCATCTTCATCTTCGACGAGCCCACAACCGGGCTTCACTTCCACGATATAAAGAAACTGCTAGAAGCCTTTGACGCACTCATCAACCGTGGACACACGATTGTCATCATTGAACACAACATGGATGTCATCAAGTGTGCTGACCATGTCATCGACCTCGGTCCGGAAGGAGGAAATAAAGGCGGTAGTCTCGTGGTGGCTGGAACACCGGAAGAAGTCGCTGCTTGTGCAGCATCCTACACCGGACAATTTCTGAAAGAAAAACTGCTCGAAAACGAGTAGAAAGCACCAACTTTGCCACAAATCAGAAAGAATCAAGGAGAGGACGTAAATTAAACAGTGTTAGCAAAGTCAATATCTTATTCTTTGCTAACATCAAAAGTCGAGTTTCACAAAGTCCTCTCCCATTTATTGTATTTTCCTAATCACATCCATAACCTTACGGCCTATCTCTTCCGCCTCTTCCATCGTTCGGGCTTCAGAATAAACACGAATGATAGGCTCTGTGTTGCTCTTGCGAAGATGAACCCATTTATCGGGAAAATCAATCTTCACACCGTCAATGTCATTGATGTCCTCTTTATGGTAAATCTCTTTCACACGCTCCAAGATGACGTCTACATCTGTGTCCGAAGTAAGGTCTATGCGGTTCTTTGCCATGAAATAGGAAGGATAAGTGGCCCGAAGTTCGCTCATCTTCTTTCCTTCATGAGCCAGATGGCTCAGAAATAAAGCGATGCCCACCAAAGCATCACGTCCGTAGTGGCAAGCAGGATAAATGACTCCCCCATTGCCCTCACCGCCAATGACGGCTCCGACTTCTTTCATCTTCGCGACAACATTCACCTCACCCACAGCCGCAGCGAAATAATGCTGCCCGTAACGATTTGTCACGTCGCACAGGGCTCGTGTGGAACTCAGGTTGGAAACCGTATTGCCCGGCGTGTGCCTCAGCACATAGTCTGCCACTGACACCAGTGTATATTCCTCACCGAACATTTCGCCGTTCTCACAAATCATCGCCAAGCGGTCAACATCAGGGTCTACGACGAAAGCGACATCGTGTGCTCCTTTGCGCATCAATGCCATGATGTCACCCAGATTTTTCTCCAAAGGTTCAGGATTGTGCCGGAAGTCGCCCGTGGGTTCTCCATAGAGCACCTCCACCGACTGCACACCCAACGCACCCAGCAACTGCGGCAGGATAATGCCGCCCACGGAGTTGACCGTGTCAATAGCTACCCGAAAGTGAGCCCGACGTATGGCTTCCACATCAACCAACTCCAATCCCAGCACACAGTCGATATGTTTTTGTCCGTATGTATTGTCTTGCCGATAGTGGCCCATTTGGTCTACCTCGGCATAAACAAAGTCCTCGGCTTCCGCAATGCGGAGCACTTCGTTACCCTCGGCTGCACTGAGAAACTCGCCCTGTTCATTGAGTAATTTGAGCGCATTCCACTGACGCGGATTGTGACTGGCTGTCAAAATGATGCCGCCGCATGCTCCTTCCATCGTCACGGCCAGCTCCGTGGTCGGAGTCGATGCCAGACCAATGTCGACCACATCAAAGCCCATGCCTGTCAACGTGCCACACACCAGACTACGCGCCATCTCTCCCGAGATTCGTGCATCACGCCCGACAACAATCTTGTTGCTCTTCACCGTCCCGATGCGACGTATCAACGTGGCGTATGCCGACGTGAACTTTACAATGTCCAGCGGAGTCAACCCGTCACCGGCACGACCTCCGATTGTGCCACGAATGCCAGATATGGATTTAATCAACGTCATCTCTTCTTCTGATAAGTGATTTCATAGAAATAAGGAATGACATAGGAGGATGCAGTTTGATGGCCTGCACTGTGGGGCACAATGAGTTTTACACGTGCCAGCTCGTCATTGGGCAGTTGCACAGCTGGTTTGATGTAACTCAGCGGCACCAGCCAACCCGTCGGTACGGTCGAGCCATAATTGTAATACATGCTGCCTTCGGTGAATGTAGCTGTAAACTGGCCACTGCTCTTGGAACATATCATCACATCGTATGGATATGAATTTGTTCCGATGAGGTTGGATGTTGAAAGCGTGTCACCCGTTTCCACATATCCTTCCATGAATCGGAGCAGGAACTCGGCCCGTTCACCATTTTGCATCAATTCACCCTTGCCACGTTTGACAATCTGCATATACACACCGCTATCGTCAAAATAGACATACTCGTTGTTATCCACATCGGTAATCGTGTCGTTGGCATAAAACTCATCTTCTGAGATTACATTAATATTGTTACTCGAGATATACGCACGAATCCATCGGCGCTCTTTGGACACTTTTTCCGCATATGTCTCAGAATCATCACACGCCTGGAACACCAGCCCCAAGGCAAAGAAGGCGAACATTAAGTAGCTTAGCTTTTTCATTCATGTAGTGTTTGGTGGCACAAAAGTAATAAATCAAGGGAGTTTCTGTCTTCCTTCACCATGACTATTATACTTCTATAACTATTTTTTCGTCAACTCTCCTTGATACTTCACCAATGCTTTCTTGTACAACTCGATGGCTTCGTCCATCGTGCCATAGAATTCTCCCCCCGAAGCATTCAAGTGGCCGCCTCCTCCAAAAAACTCAGATGCGAGCTTATTACACGGGAAGTCACCCACGGAGCGCAGCGAAATCTTTATCATGTCCGAATCGCGATCCTCGCGCAAGAACGCCGACAGACGCACGTTTTTCACCGACAAGGGGATGTTAACAAATCCTTCTGAATCACCCTTCACGTAGTTGAAGCGTTGCTGCTCGGCATAGGTCAAGGTGATCAATGCCGCATTAAACTCGTGAAAGACCACCATCTTCTCATAGAGAACGAAGCCCATCAAGCGCAGACGGCTTTCGGAGTAGGTGTTGTAGACCTTCCGGTAGATAAGATCCTTGTCGATGCCCTTCAAAATGAGTTCACTGATGATGAAGTAGATTTCACGGTTATTAGAGTTATAGGTGAAGCCACCCGTGTCAGTCATCATGCCCGTGTAGATGCATTCGGCACTCTCCCTGCTCATCTCTCCAAAGTCACCCATGCAGCATATCAGACGGAAGATAAGTTCTGAAGTCGACGCCATCTCCGGGTGGGAGATGGTGATGTTACAGAAGTCTTCCGGGTCAGGATGATGGTCGATCATCGCCTTGCGTGCTGACGAAGCAACCACCGCATCGGCCAGCTTGGCCAACCGCTTCAAGGTGTTGAAGTCCAGACAAAAAATGACATCCGCACCGGCAATCAGTTCATCGGCAAACTCCTTGTATTTGTCATAGCGCAACACATCTTTCGCTCCCGGCATCCAACGCAGGAAATCGGGAAAGGCATTCGGCACAATCACGCTCACCGTCTTGCCCCGGGCTTCCAGGTAATGACACAGTCCCAGTGACGAGCCGATGGCGTCGCCGTCGGGTGCAACATGGGTCACGATGACAACTTTATCGGCACGCTCAATCCACTTTTTCACGTGTTCTATCTTGGCTTGAGGAATAACTTTAGTCAACATGGTTTTCTTATTCTGTTTTCAGGCTGCAAAGGTACGGTAATTTTTTTCATCCTTACGCTGCCACATACAGAATATTCACCATTTCC
>CAZOKL010000002.1:22256-46233 GCA_964580305.1 uncultured Bacteroides sp. | reverse complement strand
GTACGGTAATTTTTTTCATCCTTACGCTGCCACATACAGAATATTCACCATTTCCGAACATGCCGCATGCCACCAAAAAGATGACACACAAGGGGCATAAAGCTGCATTTTCACGCCCTAAAAGGCGCGTCTGGGCGGAAAGGAGGGTAGCCGAGGGCGGACTCCTTTCCGTGCAAGAACGGACTCCTTTCCGTGGTCGGCCGCCCTAAAAGGCAGCAAAAAAGGCATTTTTCCGACAGAAACCTCCCCTGCGCGACGGCTGTCAGGAGACTATGAAGAAATTCATCCCCAAACAGATGCAGACTCCGATAAGCATCACAGAAAGCATACGAACTGAGCGGTGATAGTAAAACACGAGCAGGCAGGCCAGAACCCAATAGAACAACAGCACATCGAGCGCAGAAAAGGACAGTCTCAAAGAAGCTCCGGGCAAGTGACTGACTCCGACAACGACATCATTCATGAGTTGAAGCAGGAAGCGAAGCTGCACAGCCATGAATCCATGCATTGCGGGCCACCATGCCACCAACCACAAAGCCAGCGACACGACGAGAATAATGCCTGAAAGGGGCACGACGACCAAATTGGTCAACAGAAAATAAGAAGGGAAACTGTCAAAATAGTAGACCACCAGCGGCGCCACTCCCAGCTGGGCAGCCATTGACACCCAGAACAAATCCTGCACATAGCGCGATGCCCGAAAACGCTTCAAGAACATCCAATGACGAAAGACCGGAATGAACAGGACGATGCCCGCCACAGCCAAGAAAGAAAGCAGAAAACCGACGTCAAACAAATAGAACGGATTATAGAGCAACATGGCAAAGGCTGCCATCGACAAAGTATTGAGCGAAAGTCCATTACGTTCCAAACAGCGCCCCGCGATGAACACAGTGAACATCACGGCCGAACGCACGACCGAGCCCGACAGTCCTGTGATATAGGCATAAGCCCACAAAGCACCCACAATGAGTATTCCCCGCACCCAACGGCTCCAGCCCCTACCCAGACGGAAGAGTAACAGCATGCTCAACACTCCTGCCACCATGTTCAGGTGCAGTCCCGACAAGGCCAGGATGTGACTGGCTCCGGAAGTGGAATAACTCTGCTTCAGGTCGGCATCAAGTTCGCTCTTGTCGCCAAGCGTCAGAGCTGCTATTACCGAAAGTTCGTCGCCCTCGAATCCCCACATCCGATAGCGGTCAACCAACTTTTCGCGCAGCAACAACGCCTGTTGTTTCCACGTGAGCGCACGCCGTGCTTTCCCCTTCATCCATCGTCCGGCAGCAGAAAAAGCTGTTCCGCTGATGCCTTGGTGCTGAAGATAGGCCGCATAGTCAAAACCGATGTCGCCCCAATTATGCGGCGGCCGGATGCGTGCATAAAAAAGCACTTCATCTCCGCAGGCCAGCGATGCCGAAAGGGAATCTTTCGGCAGATAGAGCAACACTTGCTTGCCATCTACCTCCACAGGAACCATGCGGCTTTTCTTCTTTTCTTCCGGAATGCCTGACACCCATCCGCGATAAGGCTGCTCTGCCTCGCTCCATTCCATCCGCACCTCGCGATGTCGGTTGCCGGCCCGCCACGCACCCAGACAGAACAAAAGGAGAGCCAGCACCGCGCCAAACACCCAGCGGTGGCGAAAGGTCACATGCCCTCCTTTCCGACACACGGAAACCAACAAAAAGAGGACACTGCCAGTCATGATGACAAGCAGTGTCCTCTCATGAAAAATCACACCGGCATTGACCAATGCAATGCCAATGATCAAAGGAATATCGAATCGCAAGAAAGGATATCTTCCCAGCCAGTGCGCGGCAGCAGACACGGGACGCAGTCGTTTTAACTGTTACGTAACCGGTGAATCATTGCTTCCGGGTCATCCGCCCCAAACACGGCATTTCCTGCCACCAGTATGTCAGCCCCGGCCTCAACCAGCCACTTGGCCGTGTCAGGATTCACACCTCCGTCGATTTCAATCAACGGCTGCACCCCCATGCGCTCCATCAAGGCACGCAGGTCACGCACTTTCTTCAGGGTGTTTTTGATGAACTTCTGCCCGCCAAATCCCGGATTGACACTCATCAGCAGCACCATGTCCACCTCACCGATAATGTCCTCCAACACGGAAACAGGTGTTGCCGGATTCAGCGTAACCCCAGCTTTCATACCGGCCTCCTTGATCTGCTGCACTGTGCGGTGCAGATGCAGGCAAGCCTCCTGATGCACATTCATCATGTAGGCACCAAGGGCTTTCACTTCAGGAATAAACTTTTCGGGATTTACAATCATCAAATGCACATCAAGAGGTTTTGTGCACAGCCGGGCAACATGCTTCAATACGGGAAATCCGAATGATATATTCGGGACAAACACGCCGTCCATCACATCCAGATGAAGCCAGTCAGCCTCGCTTCGGTTTATCATCTCCAAGTCGGCTTGCAGATTGGCAAAATTGGCAGACAAAAGAGAAGGGGCAATCATACACGTAGCCATATATTTGTATTTTTATTTGCAAATATATGTATTCTTTTAATAGGTCAGACGAAGTCCCATCTGCAAATTAAAATTCAATGGATGTTCTTTTCGAATAGTGTCCACCGTACTGCCATCTTTGAAGAAGTAATTCAAACTTGGTTCGACGTACAACCCTATGTGAGAAGTCAGTTTCACTTGCGCCCCCACAGCCGCAGCTACCGACCATTGCAATTCATTTATGCTCAAATCCTCCTTCACCTGTTCTTGTGGTAGACCGTCTACCGTATAAATCGTATTAACCTCGCCCGACACGCATTTTTCCACTGCACCTCCGGCAGACACATAAAAAGCCAAGAATTTGTTCTCCCACAACTCATAGCTTGCTTTCAGAGGAATGCCAACATAGTGCAGTTTCTGTTCGCTTTCATAATAGTCCAATTCTGAACCAGACCACAGTTCTGAAGACAATTTCGTGTAGGTCAATCCACTTTCAAACGCCCACCGGTCATTCAAATGCCAACGCACAGACACGCCCACTGTAACAGGCATCTTGTGTTTGGTCCGGGATTCCACTGCGTTGTCCAAATTGTAAGACATCATCTGCGCGTATGCACTCGTGGCCAACAACTCATTTGACATGACCTGCATCTGGCTACGTACTTGCGACAAGCTCCTGTAACCCACATCCTGACTGTTAGTCCCTATGGGAGAATTCCCCACAGAAACGCCTACAGTCCAACGGTTTTGTGATTGACGTCTCGACGACTGTTTGCGAGAGTCAACAACACTAAAATCATATGTATATCCTTGTCTGTGGACCGCATGCTCGTCTTTTCCTACCACAACAACATCCTGTTCTGACTCATCAGCTGGCGTCTCTGTTGATTCAACGTCTTCTTCGTCATAAGGCATTTCCTGCAAAGGCGCAAGCATCGTCGTTTCCTTAGGCTCAGCCTTAACCAAACGGGCAGCGACAGAGTTCGGCATTTGGTCTGGATGGAAGACCGTCTGCACCTCCTGAAAGTCCGAAACTTTGTCATCTTCAGACGGGACAATAGCTCCAATCGTCTCCGACACTTGTTGGGCATAGTCTGAAGAAGATGTGTTCAACCACCATACTGCAACTCCAGAAAGCATCACAACTGAAACTACCGCAGCCACCGCAACATAGCGACGATAGAAAGGAATGACACGAGGAGAGTTCAACTCCCGCTCCAACTCTGCCCACAAATCGGCAGGAGCAGGCTCAGTGTAGTCACCCAGCCGTTTTTTCCAGCTCTTTAACCATTTATCTTTGTCTTTACTCATAGATTCTCACGCTTTAAATACTCCGAAATCTTTTTCATCAACAGTCTCTTTGCCCGAAAAAACTGAGATGAAGAAGTATGCTCTGTGATGCCAAGGATTTCGGCTATTTCCTTATGACTCTTTTCTTCAAACACATATAAATTGAACACGGTGCGATAACCGTCTGGCAATTCTCGGATGAACTGCATCAACACCGCTTGGGGTATCAGTTCCAAGTCTTCTTCGTCCTCTATGTCATCCGGCAACTCCTCGATAAGTTGCTCATTAAGTAAATTCCGTTTACGTAACGCTTCCAAAGCGCCATTGACCATAATACGGGTCAGCCATGCCCTCAAGGAACCTCCTCCCTTATATTGGAACTGACCAAACGAGCGAAAAGCCCTCAGAAAGCCATCATGAAGAACGTCTTGTGCTGTGTCACGGTCAGCAGAGTAACGCAAGCAAACAGCCATCAGCAAATCAGCATATTGCTCATACAGCTGCTTTCGGGCTACATTATCACCTCTTCGACAACCTTCTGCCAACTCTTTCTCACTTAATTTACGCAACACGTGTCCTTATTTTTAATAGGTAAATGATTAGAATATAAAAATACTGCGCCACATTGGGAACTTTTTTTAGATAACAAGCTTTAACACTCATAAGTGCAGTATTTCAAACAGTGTCACATTTTTAAAACAGAAAGCGAAAAACATGGCAATACAAAAAATAAAAAACTTAGAAGGCTTATGAAAATAAGAAATTTAATAATCGGCTTGTTGAGTCTGCTGGCTCTTCCGACATTCGTCGCTTGTGATGACGATGACGATGGCTACAACTTCACCTACTACACAGACATGGCAACTGTGGAATACAAAGACGGTAGTTTGATTTTGCAGAGTGACAACTATGGAGAACTGATTCCAATAAATGCAGGAGTGTTGGCATCATATGATGCAGATAAAGAGAACCAGCGCGTCATTGCAGCTTTCAACTTCACAGATAAAAACAACCGTGCCAATTACAGCGTCAAACTATATGACATCTACCGTGTGCTGACAAAAGACGTCTATCAAATGCCAGCCGACGACGAAGAGAAGAACGACAGCATCGGCAACGATCCCATTGTCGTCAAGAGAATAATGACGAGTCCAAAGCACATCAACTTTTACTTCACGGTCTATGGCAATAATTCCGACATCAAACACTTCATCAACCTGATTACGGTGGGTGACAACGCAGAACCGGACTCTGACGGTACACTCCACGTAGAGTTTCGGCACAATAATGAAGGTGACCATCCACGCATCACCCAATGGGGTTGGGCTGCTTTCCCTTTAGAGAGCATTCCAGGATATAGCGAAGGAAAAACTAAACAGCTGTCCATTAAGGTCAATGAAGGAAACAACACGGAAACCATCATCACTTACGACTTAAATAACGATAATGAAAATGCGAAGAGATATAACATCTCTGACTTTTCTAACACAAAAACTAAATAATCAATACTCTCTTTCACTTACTAAACTATCCACAAGCTCAGTGATTGAGTAACTGTGGGAAGGAAAAAATCCTGTTGTGAAACAGGATTTTTCTTTGTCTAAATGCCTATCACTTTCACTTTACATGATGTTCATTGGTAAGACGATATCCTCGAAGGAAGTCGGCCACTCCCATGCGTTTCTTGCCAGCCAACTGCACAGTTTGCAGACTCAAGAAGCCGCCTTCTACGGCCACATGAAAGAAGCTTTTTCCGTCTGTCTGTACACTTCCGCACGGTAATGCATGCGATGCAGGCACTTTTTCAGCTTCGTATATCTTCAATACAAGACAACGTTCATCAGGCTGCACCAGTTCTGTCCATGCTGCCGGATAGGGAGACAGACCACGCACAAAATCATAGGTCTGCTTTAACGGTTTACTCCAATTCATACGACAGGTATCCTTGAATATCTTCGGTGCCGAACGAAGGGGCTTATTTTCTTGCATCAGTTGCTCCTGCGGAATGGACTTCACAGTACCGGCAAGGATGCTGTCCACAGTTTCCACGACCAACTGACCACCCAATGCCATGAGCTTATCATGCACAATACCCACATTGTCCGTATCAGCGATGGGCACATGAACCTGCTGGATGATTTCTCCCGTGTCAATCTCATGCTGCAGGAAGAACGTCGTAATGCCAGTCTCGGTGTCGCCATTGATGACAGCCCAGTTGATGGGAGCTGCACCACGATATTGTGGCAAAAGCGAGGCGTGCAGATTAAATGTACCCAAATGCGGCATGTTCCACACCACTTCCGGAAGCATACGAAAGGCCACAACTATCTGCAAATCTGCTTGTAATGAGCGCAACTCTTCCACAAATGCTTCATCCTTCAAACGGACAGGCTGCAGCACCTTCAATCCCTGCAACTCTGCATACTGCTTTACCGGACTTGCCTGCAATATGCTGCCATGACGACCCATCGGCTTGTCGGGCATGGTCACCACACCGACCACATTGTACCCGCCCTCAACCAGACGCCGCAGACTCTCCACTGCAAATTCAGGCGTACCCATATAGACTATTCTTAAGTTCTGCTTATCCATATTTGTCTTTATCATTGATTGTCATTCTGCCGAAAAGTCTACCAACACCTGCCGGTAGTTATTGAATATCTTTGACTTCGATATGAAGCCTACGTACTTTCCCCTTTCGTCCACCACAGGGAGATTCCAAGCCTGCGTGTCGTCAAACTTACGCATCACGATGTCCATAGAGTCGGTAATGAAGACTTTCCCCGGGGGCGACACCATGAAAGTCTCCACTTTGAAGCGATGATAAAGCTCCTGACGAAACATGATGTTGCGGATGTCATCCAGCCGCACAATGCCAATCAGAATGCCTTTGCCATCGACCACGGGAAAAAGATTACGATTCGTTTTCGATATGAGAAACACCACCTGTCCCAAATCCATCTCGGGACTGACACGGGCAAAGTCGGTCTCCACCACATTCTCCACATTCATCAGCGTGAGCACAGCCTTGTCCTTGTGGTGCGTAAGCAGTTCGCCACGCTTAGCCAGACGCATGGAGTAAATGCTGTGAGGTTCAAATACGATAATGGTTAGATAGGCACTCACAGACACAATCATTAATGCCAGAAACAAGTCGTATCCACCCGTCAGCTCGGCTATCAGGAAAATACCCGTCAGCGGAGCATGCATGACACCCGACATGAGACCGGCCATGCCCAGAAGGGCAAAGTTCTTCTCCGGAATATAAGTACCAAAGTCAAACTGGTTACAGAAGCGGGCAAAGATGAAACCCGTGATACATCCCAGAAACAAACTGGGCGCGAAGATTCCTCCACAACCACCGCCTCCGTTGGTGGCACTCGAGGCAAACACCTTGAAGAGTATTATTAATAATAGGTATAAAAGTAAAAGATTGCCATGACCATAGAAGAGTGAATTGTCCATCACGCTCTCCCACTGTGACAGAGTCGTGCCGTTGAGCAGGAGATTGATGGTCGAATAACCCTCACCATAGAGCGGAGGGAAGAGAAAAATGAGCACACTCAACATCACGCCTCCAATGACCAGCTTCACGTAGGGGTTACTGTATCGGCGGAAGATGTCCTCCACACGGTCCATCGCCCGAGTGAAGTAGAGCGACACCAATCCACAGGTGATGCCCAAGAGAATGGCATAAGGGATGCGCTCCATGACAAAAGGATTGTCGAGATTAAAGTTAAACATGGCTTCCGAACCCGTAGTAAGGTAGGAAAAAGTCGCGGCTGTCATGCATGAGATAAGCAACGGAAGCAGGGAAGCCATAGTCAAGTCAATCATCAACACCTCCAGCGTGAACACAAGCCCGGCAATGGGGGCCTTGAAAATGCCGGCTACAGCACCTGCGGCGCCACATCCCACCATGAGCATCAATGTCTTATGCTCCATATGAAAGACACGCCCCAAGTTCGAACCGATGGCCGATCCTGTGAGAACGATGGGTGCCTCAGCTCCCACAGAACCACCAAAACCGATGGTGATGCCACTTGCCACAACCGACGACCACACATTGTGAGGCTTGATGCGTGCCTGACGGCGCGAGATGGCATAGAGTATCTTCGTCACACCGTGGCCGATGTCATCGCGCACGATGTAACGCACGAACAACCCTGTCAGGAAGATACCCACCACGGGATAGAGGAGGTAGAGCCAGTTGGCTTGCGTCACGTCAAAGTTTTCCGTCAGGAAAACTTCAATGAAATGAATAATGCATTTCAACACCCACGCAGCAAACGCCGTGAAGATGCCGACCAGAAAACTCAGGATGAGGATGAAATGTTTCTCACTGATGTATGCCTCTCGCCAACTGAGGAGGCGGTGATAGAGCGACGCACGATAGTCTGTCTTGTTCATGCCTGCGCCTCCCTCATTCACGGATTATTTTCACCGTGCCGCCTGCACCCAGCTTGATGATGCTCGAAGGTGAAGGGCGGTCAGTCTCATCACGCCGGCTCTCAACCACATAGTCCACGGCCGCCTTGATTTCCTCGTCAATGTCGGCAAAGACAGACGGTGACGGACGACCGCTGACATTAGCCGACGTGGACACGATGGCACGCTTGAAACGCATGCAGAGTTGCTTGGAGAAAGGTTCGTTCGTCACACGTATGCCCACGCTTCCGTCCTCGGCCAGCAAGTTGGGAGCCAGATTGCGCGCACCGTCATAGATAATGGTGAGCGGGCGCATGGATAACTCTATCAAATCCCAAGCTACAGGCGGCACTTCACGGACATAGAACTCCACTTTCGCTTCCGAATCAACGAGCACGAGCATGGCCTTGCTGTCAGCACGATGCTTGATGTCATACACCCGCCGCACAGCTTCCTCGTTTGTCGCGTCGCATCCGATGCCCCACACCGTGTCCGTGGGATAGAGAATCGTGCCACCACGCTCCAGCACGGCGCAGGCCCGGCGTATATCTTCGTTTATATTGACTGCGTTCATTGTTAATGTCTTGATGATATGCAAAAGTAACAAGAATATCGGTTGCGCCAATATCCGGAATGGAAAAACATGTGTCTCCCTCACCCTCTCCGCCAACACGGAGCAACACAAGGAAACATGCCGTTTGTGCATGCTTTTCGAAACCCTCAACAGCGTGCTCGTCCGCCTTCCTTTCCGCCCGAACTTACCCTCCTTTCCGGCCGTGCCTCCCTTAGACTCCGTGCAGACCCCGAGTCTAAGGGCAAGGTCGACGCTACAGACGGCGGCAACTTTCGTCTCAAACGCACTTCGGAAAAGTTGTGGAGAAAAGAAAAGCGTCTGTGTTTGCACGGCGGCAACACAGACGCTTTCAAGTAAGCTGTCAGTTATATTTATTTCAGTTTGGCAATGCTGTCTTTCAAGGTTGCAATCTTGCTTTCTGCATCAGCCTGTTTCTTACGTTCCATCTCCACCACTTTGGCCGGAGCGTGATTGACGAAGTTCTCATTGTTCAACTTCTTCAGAACGCTTTGGAGGAATCCTTCCAGATACTTCAGTTCGGCTTCCAGCTTCTTCAGTTCTTCTTCCGCGTCAATCAGGCCAAACAACGGGATGAAATATTCCGTTGTGCCGACAAGGAAGGAAGCTGCGTTTTCCGGCTTTTCTGAAATAGTTTTCACATCGAGGATGTTGGCCAGTTTCATTACGGCTGTTTTGTAGGAGACAATGGTGTTGTCATCGCCTACGACGAGCAGGTCAAGTTCCTGCTTGGGTGAGATGTTCCGCAGGGCGCGTATGTTGCGTATGTTTGTCACCACTTCCTTCATGTGCTCCATGCCGGCAATTTCTTTCAAGCCCTCTTCCATACTTTCATCTTCATGCCTGTTGAGTTGAGCCACCATGATGCTTTCTCCCGGCTTGCGCTCGCAGAGCTGTTGCCAAAGCTCTTCGGTGATGAACGGCATGAAAGGATGGAGCATCGTGAGCAATTCTTCAAAAAAGGCCAATGTGCGTCCGTAGGTCTGCTTGTCGATGGGCTGTCCGTAGGCGGGTTTCACCAGTTCGAGATACCAGCTGGAGAACTCGTCCCAGAAAAGGCGGTAGACCGTCATCAAAGCTTCGCTCAGACGGTATTTGCCGAAAAGGTCGTTGAGCTCGTTATGGGCTTTCATCAGTTGGGCCTCAAACCACCTGGTTGCGATGGAGGCATATTCCGGTTGTTCTCCGTCAGCCACTTCCCAGCCTTTTACGAGGCGGAAAGCGTTCCAAATCTTGTTACAGAAGTTGCGCCCCTGTTCGCAGAGGGCTTCGTCGAAAAGGATGTCATTTCCTGCCGGAGCGGCGAGCATCATGCCCATGCGAACACCATCGGCACCGTATTGTTCAATCAGCTTCAGCGGGTCGGGTGAGTTGCCAAGCGATTTGGACATCTTGCGTCCCCGCTTGTCGCGCACAATACCGGTGAAGTAGACGTTGCGGAACGGTTTGTCACCTCCATACTCATAGCCGGCCATAATCATGCGGGCCACCCAGAAGAAGATGATGTCCGGACCGGTTACCAAGTCGGAAGTGGGGTAATAGTAACTGATTTCCTCATTGTTCGGATGATTAATGCCATCAAACAGCGAGATGGGCCACAACCAAGAAGAGAACCACGTGTCAAGGCAGTCTTCGTCTTGGCGAAGGTTGGCCAGCGTGAGGTTGGCATTGCCTGTCTTTTCTTTGGCCAGTGCCAATGCCTCTTCGGCTGTTTCGGCCACCACATATCCCCCTTCCGGAAGGAAATAGGCCGGGATGCGGTGTCCCCACCAGAGCTGGCGGCTGATGCACCAGTCTTTGATGTTTTCCATCCAATATTTGTATGTGTTCTTGTACTTGGCCGGATAGAACCTGATGTCATCGTCCATCACAGCAGCCAGGGCGGGCTTGGCCAGATGTTGCATCTTCAAGAACCACTGCATGGAGAGCTTCGGTTCGATGGGCACATTGGTACGCTCGGAGAAGCCCACCTTGTTGGTGTAGTCTTCCACTTTCTCCATGAGTCCGGCTGCTTCAAGGTCTTTGGCAATTTGTTTGCGCACGTCGAAACGGTCCATGCCGACATAGAGTCCGGCTGCTTCACTGATGGTGCCGTTGTCATTGAAGATGTCGATGCTCTGCAGGTTGTGCTTTTCGCCCAGCATATAGTCGTTCACGTCGTGTGCCGGAGTCACTTTCAGGCAGCCCGTACCGAACTCGATGTCCACATAGTCGTCTTCAATGACCGGAATCACTCGGTTCACCAGCGGAACAATCACCTTTTTCCCTTTCAACCACGTATTTTTCGGGTCGTTCGGGTTGATGCACATGGCCGTGTCGCCCATGATGGTTTCAGGACGGGTAGTGGCCACAACGGCATAACGTCCTTCAGGGTCGCCTTCCACTTTATAACGGAGATAGTAAAGCTTGCTGTGTTCTTCTTTGTAGATGACCTCTTCGTCAGAGAGGGCCGTAAGTGCTTTCGGATCCCAGTTGACCATGCGTACGCCGCGATAGATGAGTCCTTTGTTATAGAGGTCAACGAACACTTTAATGACACTCTGGCTGCGCTCTTCATCCATTGTGAAGGCCGTACGGTCCCAGTCGCACGAGGCTCCCAGCTTGCGAAGCTGTTTCAGGATGATGCCTCCGTGCTCTTCCTTCCAAGCCCACGCATGTTTCAGAAATTCCTCACGGGTGAGGTCGGTCTTCTTGATTCCCTCCTGCGCCAGCTTGTTCACCACCTTGGCTTCCGTGGCGATGGAGGCATGGTCTGTGCCCGGAACCCAGCAGGCATTTTTGCCCATCATGCGGGCGCGGCGCACAAGGATATCTTGAATGGTATTGTTAAGCATGTGTCCCATGTGGAGCACGCCGGTGACGTTGGGCGGCGGGATGACGACGGTGTAAGGTTCACGTCCGTCGGGTTTAGAACTGAAAAGTTTGTTGTCCAGCCAATACTGATACCATTTCCCTTCCACGTCAGCGGGATTGTACTTACTTGCTAATTTCATTTTCGTTAATCGCTTGTTTTCGTTTCTTTTTCATTAATGGATGCAAAAGTAGCAAAAAAGGGGGAACAGCTTTATAGTTAGGCAGAAAATACTTCCATGCTTTGAGAAAGTGGCGCGAAATGTCCGGAGGCAGTCTGCTTCTGATTTGCCCATCGAGAAGAGTTGGTTCAACTATGCGCACCGGCTGTCCGGACGAACAGGCCGAATTGAAAAACGGGAATGCACCCGTTTAAAAACGGATATATACGCAGTTAAAAATGCGACCATACGCAGTTAAAACTCCGTATGGTCGTATTTTCAACTACATACGGTCGCGTTTTTGACTGCGTATGGTCGCATTTTTAGCTGCGTGCGGTCGCTTCAAAAGAGGCGTCTGATGAAAGGTTGCATGGGATGAATCAAAGCAGCCCTCTCAACGTTCACTTCACAAACTTCCATTCCAGCGAGCCTGTCAGACCAGCCGGAATAAGTTCTTTCTCCGCACGACGATATTTGCCGTTAGTCCAAATGCCGTCGAAAGGCGCCTTACCCTCATCGACTCCAAGCAAAGCATTGGCCCAGGTGTTGACCACCTCAATCTCGATGGTGTTCTTCCCCTTAACCAGGGCATGGGTGACCTCCACCTCATAGGGGGCCGTCCAGGCTGTGCCGCAAGGTTTGCCGTTGATGCGGACAGAGGCCACATCGTGCACACCATTGAGCTTCAAGTATATGCGACTGCCACTTTCTGACTTGCCCGCGCTCCATTTGAAGGTTGATGTGTAGACGGCCGTTCCTGAGTAGTAACGCACCTTTTCGTTGGACGATGTGGTCCAGCTCTTCAGGTCGGTCACAGTTTCATCCAGATTGAGCGTATTGTAATGCACGTTCCATGTCTTTGTCACGAACGGACGATGGCGCACGCTTTGCACCGTGGCTTCTCCTGCCTTAGTCGACGGACGACGGAACACGACAAACATCGACTGTGAAGGGTTCAGTGACAGACTCACCTCCACGCGTCCGTCTATTTCACGCCATACACCCGGCTCAAAGACCTCGCCCGTCATCGGATTCCACAACTCCGGCTGCATGCCGCTGATGCGGAAGGAAGCCATGAAACTCTGAGCGTTGTGTTCGTCCTGATTGGCAATAAAGTAAATGTCTCCCTCCTCACCGCGACGGTGTGTCCAAGCCACCTGCTCCGGCACGATTACGTCACGCTCCAGTCCGAAATCGGAAAAGCTGTCATAGAGGAACGGTTTGTCGACCACCAACACGCCAGAACGATAGAACTCCTTCAACTTCTTCTCCACCTCGGGCGTGGAAACCTTGTTGGGCATCATCGGGTGACTCTCCGGAACAACCAGCACACGATATTCACTGCCCCACGGCATACGGAACACACCTTTCGTGTTGTCTGCCTCGGCCAGATTCAACAGTGCATCACGGTTAAACGAATCATAAGCATAGCCTCGGAGCGGGTTCACCCATTTCTCCGGGTCTGCCATGTTGGCCGAGTGGGTCACTCCCACCGGCATCGTGCGGAGCGGTTCGCCGACGTTGGCCAGGCGCGCATGTTCGCTCTCCACGCGTTTGCGTCCGAAGATGCCGGGAAGCATCGAAACCAGACGGTCAGGCAGCAAGGCACGACGCGGCATCTCTTCACCGGTAAACACAGCGATGTCAGTCACCGGATAGCCGTATTGTAACAGTGTCTGGCAACGACGGATGTAGTCCACCAGCGCCTTTCCTCCCTGGTCATACCAAGTGTTGTCACGCTGGAAGAACAGACCGATGCCGTCGAGCGTCATGCCCGGCTTGCGGTCGAGCCAGGGATTGTGTGCCGTGACATGGAAAAAGAGCTTATTGATGCCCAACGCATAATTGCGGTCGAGCAAAGCTTTCAACGTGGAGGGAGCTTCATCCCACGTGCCACGCACCTCGGTGAAACCCTCTGCCTGAATGATGCGCTTTCCATAGATGTGTGCACCGCTGATGGCATCCAGCATGTCATTGGGCTTGTCGTGCGTCGGACTACGCAACCAGAACTCACCCATCGGGAGGTCGACTAAGCGGTAGTGAGACATGCCGTCACTCACCATCGTCGGAGCCACACACTCGGCAGAGAACTGACAATCATACTCCTTGGCACAGGCCGCCAGCGTGGTGTAGAACACATCGTTCACCAATTCGCCACACGTGGTGCGGACATCGCGCAACACTTGTTCTGATTTGGCTGCGCTCTCCATCGGGATGCCGGCCAACAAAGGCAGATAGGGCAGCAGGTCATAACCGCGACGAGCTTTGAACTCGTCTGCGAAATTCTCGCTCCAGTTCTGGCAACCGCACTCCCAACTGTCGACGTGCATGTATTTCAGCACGCGATGAGCCAGCGAGGAATCGACCATCGTAAATACTTTGCCAAACCAGTTGTCAAACTGTTTGCGGACTATCTTGGCATCAAACTTGCTGCATTCCAATCCTTTTCCACCCCCTCCCGTTGCGTTGTCATGTCCGGTCGAGGTGTGTCCCATGCGCAAAATGCGCCATTGTCCTTTGGGAAGTGTTGTCGTCAGCACGCCGTCCGTCATCGCAGATGTCAGGTCAATGACTTCAGAAAGCTTCACACAGTCGATAGCTGCAACCTCATCGTCCGGAGTGTCAGCAGCCACGCGCCACACCAATCCGGCTTTGCCTTCCCACTGATTAATGCGCGGTTCGCTGTGAAGCACGATTTGCTTGATCTTCAAATTTGGTTTCCATTTGGCTGCATCCAAGTCTTCACTGCCAGGTTCACTGCCTTCGGGAGTCCAATAAAAACGGAAGAAACGGGCAGTCGTCGGAGGTATGGAGAAGGTGGAGTTTTCATCCGTGTTCTGCCATCCGTGACGTGCTGGCTGGAGTTGCTTCACAAAGTGGAAGTTCATCCCGTCATCACTGGCCATTACCTTTAGACGATGTGCCTGATAGTTGTTACCATTCAAAATGATTTCAATGTTGCGGCAGGTGATGGGTTCCTCATATTCAAACTGAATCCAGCAGGGAGAAGACGAGCGTATCACACCTTTCCCATCAATGTTCACCGCCTTTTTGGGGTCGTCCTGCACGTTAATGTCCTGACAGGTCACTTTCGGGACAAGTTGCGTGTCGGCCTCCCCCTTGAGAGGCAAAGCATATAGGGCTATGTCCTCATAATATCCTTCGTAGGCTTCGGGCTGGGGAAGAACCAGTCCCGTCATCTTTCCGCCAGACACGATGGTATCGGCAAAAACCACCTTCTGCATGGACTCTGCCGGTGTAATCCACGGCCCACCAGCCAAAGCAAAACCGTCACAAATGTGCATGCCCAACTTCAAGCCCAGGCGGTCTGCTTCCTGCATGCTGAAACGCACCATCTCCCACCACGCTGGTGTGAGTTGCTCGGCCTGACCATCATACTGCGGTGCCTGTGAGACCGATCTGATGGGCATCAAATAGGCACCACCCAGACCGACGCGTTTCATCGCTTCCAGGTCGGCTGTAATGCCTTCTTTTGTCACTGCCCCGAACATCCAGTACCAGAACGTCCAAGGCTTTGCCTCCTCGGACGACATCTGCGTGAACTGGTCTTGGAGTGAAGTCTGCGCCAGAACCTGCTGTGGATGCAAGCCACCGACAAGCATGGCCAATGCCAAACTCCATGTTGCTAATCTATTCTTTTTCATAATAATATATATTTATCCATTCAATGAAGGCCGATGAGTCACTTTGAGACCCATCAGCCAAGATCTGTTTTTTAGCTCACTCCTATTTGCAATCAACGCTTCATCCAGGTTACATCAGACAAGAAACAACTGCCCCGGCTCACCTTTTTTTGATGTCAAAGGGTGAAATGCGCACCAACAGCGTGTGTTCTGTCTTCTCTATGGCATATTTCTTCAGCACGCCTGGGCCACAACTACTGTTGCCCAAGCCGAGTACCGCCGTATCAATGTTCAGATAGACAGCACCAGAGGGCGTCAGGTCACAATCATGTGAGGCATGATAGATGTCCATCACAGAATAAGGCAATGCAGATGCTGAGAATGGTTTGTCCAAAGCTGATACCTGCACGCCACGGCCTCGGTCATCAGTCAGACGAATGACGGCTACCGACTCCAGATTACCGGAATCTTGTGGACGAGGGTAGTGTGTGTATTGGTCGCCAGCCTTAGATTTCCACCAGTTGATGGTTGCTGAACGGTGGCGATCAGGATAAGTTTCCATCGGGCCGTAGCCATACCAAGTCACATTGTCGAGTGACGTGTCGGCCACAAAGCTGCATCCCAAACGCGGAAGCTCAGGTAAATCGCCCTCCGGCGTATAGACCTGCCGCAAATCGATGGTGCCATCACCATAGACATGATAAGTGCTCTGCACGCGGATGCTGCCGGACAAATAGGTGTATCGCTGTGAAGTTGTCACCTCAATGGTGCCATCATCCATCCGTCGGGCATCGCAACCAAGCATCTCCACTTGTGGGGCATGCAGACGGTGCTTCTGCCAATCCTTGGCCAGCCAGTTGCCGAAGCTCTTATCGTTGTCCGTCGGGGCGCGGAATGCCTGGAAGTTGGCTGCAGCCAACGAGTCCTTGGCGCTGAACACAACTTTACCACCATAGGCCAACTCACGTAGAGTGGCGGTAGCCACATCCCATGAGGCACTGATGACATCGTTATGTACACAAATACGACCGTCGCTCTCATCCAAGGTGAGTGACTTACCCTTGGTTACTTCCGTGTGTGCAAGTCGGAGGAGGTTGTCTTGCAGGGTCAGTTGTTCGGAAGCCACCTCATGACCGGCCTCAGCCCAACTGCAAGAAGACTTGAGAACAAGCGACAAATCAAGCCGCACATCATCCGTGTTCCAATCAATCTTCTTCACATACTTGCCAAGGTCGACCGTTACGTTCTTTGACTCGGCGGGCATGATGAAAGGCAGGCTCACCTCACCGTCGCCCAGCTTCTGCCCATTGGAATAGAGCGCCCATAAGCAACGGTAACCATCCACGCCGATGTGATGGTTGTGATTGGTTAGCTCCACGGCGCATGAGCCCGTCGAGGCATCCCAATGAATCAACTTCATGTACACCGGCTGGTAGACCTTCTTCACCTCGAGATACTTTGGCGTGATACTGCGATCACAGCGCACGATGCCGTTGTTGCAGAAGGCACCCAGATTGGGTACGTCGCCGAAGTCACCCCCATAGGCCACCTGCTCCCGTCCATCGGGAAGCGTGCGAATGATGCCCTGGTCCGCCCAATCCCAGATGAAGCCACCCAGCATCCGGTGGTTGCTGTATATCTCATCCCAATACTCCTGGAAGTTGCCCAGGGCATTACCCATCGAGTGGGCATATTCACTGGTCAACACCGGACGATCGTCGTTAGTACGTTCGGCGATGGAGAGCAACCGTTCCCAGCGGGCATTCTCCGCCCGCTCCTCATCAGCACCTTCCGGGATGCCGGGGTTGAGGTATTCGGCTTGTGTTCGGGGATAGAAACGGCTGATGACATCGACCGTATACGGGTCAGGGGCGCCGTCAACTCCTTGTGCCCCCTCATAGTGAATGGGGCGGGTCGGATCGAAGTCTTTCAGCCAAGCAGATATGGCTGCAAAGTTAGGCCCGTAGCCACTCTCATTGCCCATGCTCCAGAACACAATGCATGGGTGATTCTTGTCACGTTCGGCCATGCGCACTGCCCGGTCGAGAAAAGCTGCATGCCAGTCCGACCGACTGGCAAGGGTGCCACGCAGGCCATGTTCCTCGATGTCTGCCTCGTCCATCACGTAGAGGCCCAACGAGTCACATAGCTCATAGAAGCGCGGATGATTGGGGTAGTGTGATGTGCGTACGGCATTGATGTTAGCACGTTTCATGAGGAGGATATCCTTCAGCATGAGGTCTTCACTCATCACCCGTACTGTGCGAGGGTCATGTTCATGACGGTTGACCCCGCGGAAACGGATGGGGCGGCCGTTGACCAACACTTGCCCGCTCTTCACCTCCACGCTGCGGAAACCCACCCGGCTACGGATGCGTTCCACATCACGTCCCAAGCTGTCGCACAGCGACAGATCGAGTGTATATAAATAAGGTGTCTCGGCTGTCCAGCGGTGCGGTGCTTTAATGGTGGCGGTGATGCGTCCCAGCTTGCGGGGGCCGCGCTGTGGGTACCACTCGTTCATCACCGACGCTTTATGGCTGAGGTCGAGTATCGGCTCGGCAGCAGCTTCACCCACGAACACTTCCTGCCCCTCGGCATCAGTCAGGCGGGCAACGACCGTATAGCCCTCGCCACGCTCCTTGCCGTAGACACTCAGTTGGGGGTCTATCTGGAGCGTGAAATCTTCATACCCTTCATGAGGGAGAGTGCGCACGGCATAGTCGCGGATGCGGATGGCCGGGGTGTGAAAGAGCGTGACATCGCGCTGTATGCCGCCGAAGCGCCAGAAGTCCTGGTCTTCAAGATAGGAACCATCACTATAACGATATACTTCAACTGCCACCTGGTTCTGCCCTGACCGAAGGTAAGGGGTAATGTTGAACTCCGAAGCCTCCATACTGCCCTCGCTGTAGCCCACACGCTCGCCATTGACCCAGACGTAGAACGCGCTCATGACACCGTCGAAACGGAGGAACGTCTGCCCCCCGTCACCATCCCAGGCGGCAGGGAGGTCAAACAGGCGGCGATATTGCCCCACGGGATTGCGCTCCGTGAAAGTGGTGTAGGTGTGCTTGGGTTCCTTCATGACATAAGGGGGGTCGATGCGGAACACATAGCCCGCCGAAGCATAGATGGGGGTGCCGTAGCCGTTTACCTCCCAGTTGGCAGGCACGGCGAAGTCGTCCCACGCGGTGTCATCATAGTCTGTGCGATAGAAGTCGGGCACACGCTCGTCGGGAGTTTTCGTCCAGCGGAACTTCCACGTGCCATTGAGCGACAGGGAGCGGTCACCCGGAGTGTCGCCATAGGGGAAGAAGGCAGCGCGGGCCGGTTCACGGTTGATTTGCAACACATGCTGATTCTCCCAATCGTGCTGCTGCGCCATCAGGCCCAACAGCGGAGTGAGTAGGATTGCTAATAAGCTGATTCGCTTCATGACGTAGTTTATTTTAGTAGGCCGACCCGCCTGCCGACGGTGAGGTGGTGGCAGGCAGGTCGGTCGGGTATTCACATTAGGTTACTGTATGTCAAGGGCGTCAAACAAAAGACCTTCGAGGTCATCGCCACTGATGACGACGCGATAGTGTCCTGCATTGATGTAGGTGCCGGTCGTCGTGTTCATCATCCGCCACTTCTCGGGGGTGTCGGGGAAGGTCAACGTGTCCTCCTTGAGGACAATTCCCTTCTCGTCAATGAACTGCATACGTACAGGCAGGAGCTTCCCACTCCGGTTCATATACTTGAAACGCAGGACATACACCTGGGCCAATCCCGTAGAGATGTTCCACTCGATGCTGTTGTTCTTGCCACTGCCGAACACGATGCAGGTCTGATTGCGCACCACGTTCTCCACGTAGTTACCTGTCAGGCGTGCCTCCTCGGCCTCATATGTAACGGTCTGGCGCACGTTCGTGTCCTCGGGAAACATCTCTGCGGGTGTCTTCACAAGCACCTTCTTCGAGGCCTCCTCCCAATTCCAACCGTCGCCCGAGGACAGAGCCGGCACAGTGACGAGGGCATTGTCCGTGGCAATGGCGATGGCCGAAATAAGAGCCTGTCCGGCCTTCACCTCCGGGAAGTCGATGACGAGCTTACCTCCATGAACCTCCGCCTCCACCACTTGCTTGAAGGCGCCGTCGTGCCCTGCCTCGGCCCAGATGTCCACGTCATCGAGCACCGTGGTGCCATTGATGGCCACGTCGAAGATGCGCAGTCCCTCGCAGTCGGCAAGCGGGGCGCCCGTGCCATGCCAAGGTTCGATGAAGTAGAGTTCCACCCTATATTTGCCGTCGGGCACGTCAAAGGTGTAGTTCAACCGGTGCCTGCCGTAGCGGAACGTCTGGAAGAGCTCCCAATCGCGGGTGCCCCGCACGGGGTCATACGTCCGCCGCTGGCTGCCCTGATAGGGGCTCAACCCCTGTAGATCCTCGGCCCAGGAATGGGAGAAGCGGGTGTCGTCAGTCTCCCACGTCTGCCCGAACTCATCGGTATAGGCATCGCCGCCACAGTTCACACGGTAGAGGTAGTGGTAACCGGGAGCACCCTGGAGGATTGACGTGGCCCCCTCATAGAGCTTGTCAAAGTGAGGCGCCTCGGGAAGATTGCGGAGCACCACCACATCCTCCGCCACAGCCTTGCCGCCGTAGTACCCTACGGCACGGAGCACGTTGTAGCGGATGTCGCGGTTGACCCATATGAAGTGCGTGCCCACATCTCCCCGCAGCTGATAGCCCAGGGAGACGTCATCGGTCGCATCGTTATACAGGCGGACGGAGTCGCAGTTGCTATACACCTCGATGGTTGCCTGGCGGGGAGACGTGAAGCGGTCGGGCCAAGTGTGGCTGACGATGTAGACCATAGGGTCGCGCCGTGCGCTCACGTAGTTCGACCGATACATATAATATACGTCAAGAGGCTCTTCCCACGATGTGACCAGACCCTTGTAGTTGAAGGGGCCCACCTTGTCTATCTCGCGATAGGCCTCGTCGGCCTGCCGTCGGCCGGGGTTGTCATGACTGTTGAACACCCACTGGAAGTGCCCGCACACCTTGTCGCGCGCCTTCTCGGCCAGACGGAGCTTGACCTCAAGGATGTGCGACATCGACTCCTCGCTCCACACACCCTCCGACTCGGCAGAGCCAGGCTCCGTGTGCAGGCCGATGCTACGCCAGGCTCCATACTCACCGTTGAGGAGCTGTCCCGGATCAGACAGTTCCTGGTCATAGTTGAACATGTTGCCACCATACGTGCCGCTCCAGTTCTGAACCACGTTCCAGTCGGTGCCTTCACCGCCGTTGCAGGTGGTGATGGCGCGCATGTGTTCGGCGGTGGGGTCCATGGAACGGATAATGTCAGAACACTCGCGGGCAAAGTCGCGGGGCAACGTGCTCTCGTTCTGCAAGCCCCACAAGACCACCGACGGAGAGTTGCGGCGCTCCTTCACCCAACGGCGCAGCATGGTCTTGAAGTTCTCACGAAATTCGGGCGTGTCATACCAGATGTGGGCCGAGAGCTGCGTCCACCACAGAATGCCCTCCTTGTCCCAATAGGTGCCATAGGCCAGGTTATGGGGCTGGTGGGCGTCGCGAAAGGCATTGAAGCCCGCGTTCTTTATCTGCTTCACCCTCGAGGCTATCTGTTCTAGGCTGAAGGCGTGGCTCTGACCAAACAGGTGCTCATACTCGCACACGCCGTTGATGAACACCGGCTCTCCGTTGAGGAAGAACCTCCCGTCGCCATCCGTCCGCTTCACGGGCCAGCTCAGGGTGCGGAACCCGAAGGGGGTGCTCAGCTCATCGGTGGTGACCGACTCCTTCTTTATGAGGGTGACAAGGTTATACAAGTAAGGGTCGCCGATGCTCCAACGCCTTGGGTTGTCCACGGGTGACTCCTGACGGATGGTCTTCATCTCTCCGGGCTGGAGGGTGACTTCATCGGTGAGGCGGATGACCTGTGCACCGTCGGCATTGTTCAGGCGGCTTATGAGTTGGAAGGTCTGGGGCGTGGTGCCATAGTTCTTCACCTCGGTGTCGACGTAGACGGTCTTCACCTCGTCGTCGTGCCAGATGTGCACGCCGAAGGGCTCGATGCGCACTTCGTCGGTCTCCTCAAGCACAACGGGGCGAAAGATGCCGAGGGGCTGGGAGCCCTCGCTGAAGCCACGCTCTGAAGAGCAGCCGCCGCACACCCACGGCATGTCGGCAATCATGTCCGGATGCTCGGCCATCACCTCCAGGGTGTTCTGGGTGGAGATGCACGACGTGACGTCGAGCGTCAGCACGGTGCGCCCCACCGGATGGCGGCCAAGGTCGTGCCCGTTGAGCCGCACGGTGGCATAGGTGCCCACTCCCTCAAAGCGGAGGAAGTAGCGACGGTGGGGGGCGATGCTGTCAAGCGTGAAGGTCTTGCGGTAGCCCGCCGTGCCGTGCAGGTTGCCGTGCAGATAGAGGCGGTAGCCATAGTAGTCGTCCCAGTTGTGGGGGATGTTCACGGTGCGCTTCTGCGCCTCAGGGTCATCGTCGGTGACGAGCCACGTTGTCCAGTCACTGTCGAGCGTGGTGAATGTGCGCCGCCCTCCCTTGCGCGGGGGGTCGGGGAAGTGCACCTTCGAGCGGCCCATCGGGCGGCTGGTGGCCACGGCGATGCCGCGCTGCTCGTCGTCGTTGACGGCACAGTAGAAGTGATAGACCACGCCGTCGTGCTTCACCACGTAGCTCTTGTGTGCAAACATCTCGTCGTATGCCTTGGTGGGATAGATGAGGTCATCGCCCTCCCAGTCGTTCCACGTCACGAGGTCGTAACTGCATGCAAAGGTGTTGTAGGCCTTGTAGGGACGGGAGGGGTTGAAGGCGGAGAAGTAGAACATGACGTAGACGTCACCCATCTTCACAATCTGGGCATCGCCCGTGATGGTGCCCTGCGACTCGTGTGTGAACACGGGGTTGCCCTCATAGCGCTGCCACTTCTTCATGTTCTTTGACAGGGCGATGCCTATTCGTTCACCCTTGTAGCCCGTCGCGGGGTTGACGCCTCCGGCGTTATAGTACATCACGAAGGGGGCGCCGAGGGTCTCGTCCTTGTCCCAATAGACCATGGCCTTGTAGTGTGTCAGTTGCTCCCACCACTGGGCGTGCTTGTCAGAGGGCGTCAGGGCAGGCTTCTTCCCGGCCTGCCAGGGCAGTGCATCGGCAGGGTCGTCCTTCGTCCACGCCATGCCGATTGACAGGGGAGCCTCAATGGCTTCATACCCGCGGCCCGTGCCGCCGAAGTAGCTCATCCATGCGCGGTCCTTATAGCGTTGGAGGGCATAGCTGCCACCCCACTCCATGTCGACGAGTGCCGGGAAGCCGGCGCGCTGGTTGGCGTCCCACGCCCCGTCGCGATATGGGAGGATGCGTCCCAGCGTCTCCCAGTGAAGGAGGTCGTCACTCGTGGCAAGCCACGTTTCATAGCCACGCCCGTCCTTCGCTCCGCGACCGTCGTAGACGACGTAGGTCATGTACCACTTGTCGCCTTCGCGGAAGACGGTGGGGCAGTCGATTTTCTCATCGTTGGTCGACGGGGCGACGACGAGGCCATACTTGTAGGGGGTCTTCGCCTCCTCGTAGACCTCGGCCATGCGCTCTTGCGACACGTGGCGCTGTGCGTGTGCGTTCCACCCCACGCCCAGCATCGACAGTAACAATATAAATAAGGTGTATCTTTTCATCGTTCGTTATGGTTTGTAAGGCTTTTGTGTGTCTCATATCATCGGGCCACGGCACACGGCGGTGCGGATGCACGGGTGGCGGGCGGCGGGTTACAGCCCGTCGCCTTCATCGTCTGTGCCGGGTGTGCTGCCACCGGTGTCACTGCTGCCCGTGCTTGAGGAGATGACGCGTGAGCGGTCGATGCTCATGCTGATGTTCTTCAGGGCTTTGCGCATCATCTGGCTGGGGTAGTACTGCAGCTTGGCGTTGTTGAGCGCGTCGGCCACGGTGACCTCCTCGGGCGTGTTCATCATCTTCGATGTCACCACGGTGCGCAGCGTGCCCATGTTGCCCAGCTCGACGACGGAGCCAAGCTCAACGCAGTCGCACACCACGTTGTCAAGGCTGATGAGCACATTCATGACGTCACCCGCCGAGAGCGAGGTCTCCCTCACGACGCGGTTAATGACTTGCTCGATGGTCATTCTCTCTTGCGACTTCAGCTGTGCATAGTAGACCGTCTGGCCTTTCCTGTCGCCAATGTTCAGGACTTTTGATCTGATTTCAAACTCCATAGTGTTGTAGTGTTTAAAAGGTTTATACTAAATAAGTTAATTGTCTGTTCTCATGTTTCCCCGCCGGAGCCTCCCGCAAAGCCCCGCAGGGGTGCACGCGTGGGGTGCCGTCGGGGTGTACGCGTGGGGTCCCTCAGGGGGTCACGCGTGGGGTCCTTCAGGGGTGCACGCGTGGGGTCCGACAGGGGTGCACGCGTGGGGTCCGGCAGGGGATGACGGGCATCAGTAGAAGAGCCAGTCCATGGCGTCGTCGGTGCCGTCAAGCGCG
>CAZOKL010000002.1:10449-22156 GCA_964580305.1 uncultured Bacteroides sp. | reverse complement strand
TGACGGGCATCAGTAGAAGAGCCAGTCCATGGCGTCGTCGGTGCCGTCAAGCGCGGCGTTGCGCGGGGCCGGCTCCGAGTCGGTGAAGCCCAGCACGAGTGCCATGCCGGTGGGCAGCAGGAGGGTGTGCCGTCCGGCCTCGAAGCGGTAGGCGTGGACGTTGGCCAGCGGCATGCCGTCAAGGTGCACGGCGTTGGTCAGCACGGGTTCGGCCTGCCCGTATTCGTTGGCCGACGCGTCGGTCTCCAGCGTGGGTGTCTTGGCATACTTCTTCTGGTCGTCCTTGAAGTAGCCCACGAGGAGCTTCACGGGGCCCTGGCACTCAAACTCGACCTGTGTGCCCGACTCGCGCTGTGCGGCGCCGTCAACGGCATAGGCGGTGAGCCCTTCCAGCTCGGGGGCGAGTGCCTGCACGCGTGCCTTGGGCTGGTTGGTCAGCAGCACGGTGCCTTGCGCCAGCTTCACGGGGCGGAGTGCTCCGGAGACTTTGACTGCTGCGGCGTGCAATGGTTCAATGGAGGCATCGTGTGCCGCCACTTTTCCCTCTGCCTTGTCATGCAGTGTCTGCAGGTGGGCCTTGAAGTTGGAGAGCTCCTGCTCATAATGGGGGAGCATCTCGGCCCAGGTCTTGTTCCTGCCGTCGTCGCCCCCTATGGGGATGCGCCGCTGGGCAGTCTGCATGCTGTTGGCGTAAAGATAGTAATCTTCGGTGAGACTCACAAGTGCACGGTAGTGCTCGAGGCTCTTTTCAAGCAGCGGGGCCACCGAGTCAAGGTGTGCGAGGTCTTTCGTCCACTGATAGTCAAGCACCTTTCGTGCGGCGAGCACCTTGTAGCGGAAGGAGTGGGCAAACTCCCTGTAGCAGTGCATGTCGTTGATGAGCCGTGACAGCTCGTCGGCGTTTGCCGTGGCCTTGCCCCGGAGCTTGTCGATGGCCTCCACGGCACGGTCGCCGCGCAGGGCGCAGTCGTCCACCACGTCAAGGGGCAGCTCTCCCACGTGGGGTTGGTGTTTCCACTCCTTTTCCACATAGTCGATGAGCTTCTCGCCCTCGGGCCCGCAACTCTCGTAGAAGCCGGGGTAGATGGTATATTTGTAGGGGTTGACCAGCTGGCTGACAAACATGCCCAGCAGCAGGGTCTGCCGGTTGCCCTCTGTGATGCCGAAGCGGCGGAGGAGCTTGGGTGCAATCTCGCCCGACTCCTCGTAGGCGGTGCGCACCAGTGCACCCTGCTCGTCGGTGAGGCCATAGAAGCGGGCAAACTCGCGGTTCCAGTAGTCCACCTCGGATGAGCGTTCGCGGCGGCAGTTCCAGGCATAGCGTCCCCAGAGCTTATACCACGCCCAGTCACGGTAGAGCTGCTCCTCGCGTGTGCCGTCGGGGAGCTTGTCGGCGGTGTAGGGATACTCCCAATAGGAAGCCTGGGGGAAGAGGTGCAGTGCATTGGCTCCGTGGATGTCGTGCATGGCCTGGACGGTCTTCTCCACAAAGTCCGGCGAGCTCCAACGGAAGGGTTCGAGGTTGGCCAGCACGTGCACGTTCTCGATGTGTGTCGAGCCCAGTGCGGAGAGGTCCTGGTGAATCTTCGTCCAGGGTCCGCGAGGCTCGTAGGTGGTGAGTGACTCGCCGTTGTATTTGTGCATCGTGTAGAGGTTCTTGTACAGCGGCAGGGCAGCCTCCATCACCATCTGGCAGTTGGTGTCGTGGGCTCTCAGGAGGATGGGCGGCTCGTCTGTGCGGCCAAGCGCCCGCAGACCGTCCTTGACACCGGGGATGATGGTCTTGGTGAACCACTCCACGTCGTCCTCATAGGTGTCCATCGCCTCTCCGAGGCAGACAAGGAGCCCCACGTTGGGATACTTGGCCACGAAGGCAGCGATGCTCTTGCGGGTGTAGTCACTGAGGAGCGGGGTGATGGGCCGGTTGCGGTCTTGCGTCTTGATGCCGTAGTGCTCGGCAAAGGGCTGCGAGACGAGTATGTTGTAGAACTTCTGTATGACGAAGATGCCTCGCCTGTCGGCCTCCTCCGTCAGGAAGCGGTACATCTCCTCGTTCTTCTCGAAGGTCTCGTCGTCGACCTCCACGGCAAAGGGGTAGTCCCTCAGACGGACGAGCGACGCAAAGGGGTGCCCGTTCCAGAGATAGAGCGAGTTCATGCGGTTGTCGACGAGCATATCGAGATACTCCACCCACCGCTCCTTGTCATAGAACCAGGGGAAGTTCTCGGGCGTGTAGGGGTATTCATACACATGCCGGCCCGGCAGGATGTAGGTCTTCTGCACGCCGATGCACGTGCCCCTCAGCACCATCTCCGGGGAGTCGGTGATGTCCTCTTCAGGAAGGGTGAGCGTGCCCTCGTGCTGCATGCGGTCGGTGATGTCCACCGTGCCGTAGATGACCCCGCTGGGGTCGTTGCCCGTGACGGTGGTCAGCAGGCCGAGGGTGCTGATGCTGTAGCCCTCGGGGGGCAGGCTGTCGCCGGCAGCGACGGTGAGTGCAATGACACGGTGGTCGGGGTCTGCGGGGATGATGCTGTCGACGTCGACGTCATAGCCGCCGGCACCGAGCAGTCGTTCGAGGCGCTCGCCGGCATATTGCACGCGGTTTCCTGCACCGTGGGGGACGACGATGGTCACCCGTTCTTTTCCGCAGCCCATCAGCATGAGTGCAGCCATCGTGGCTACGCAGAGTGTCAGTCTTTTCATAGGAAGGTTGTTGTGTTAGGGGTTATATGTGACAATGATTTCTTCACTCGTGTCAATCCACAGGCGGTAACGGTTGCCTCCGAGCGACTCCACCTGTCCGCTGGATGCCTGGGGCACGGTGGACGAGGTGAGGCTGAGCCAGCCCTTGCTTCCGCCGAGTGACAGCCTGATGCTGGAGGTGTTCATGCTGAGGCGGATGTCACCCCGCGGGGTGGGCACGGTGCCTTCCATCCATTCCAGTCCGCCGAGCACCGGGGTGACGGCCACTTCCTCATAGCCAGGCTTGACGGGGCGCACGCCCAAGTAATACTTGCCAAGCAGATAGATGGGGCTTGCCCCCCATGCATGGCAGAGGCTCTTGCCGTAGGGCCGTCCGTACATGGCCAGGTGTGCGGTGCCGGTCTCCTCGGGGTTATACTTCTCCCAGAACGAGGTGGCACCCTCGCGCAGCATGCCGCCCCAATAGGCCTTCATCTCGCGCATCACCCTCTCCTGCTCGCCCAGCTCACAGAGGGCCTCGAGTTCGTAGAACCGCATGTAGGGGGTGGTGATTTTCATGACGTCGTCGTTCAGGAGCACGGAATGCTTGACGTCCTGCTTCTGTTGGCCGTCAAGATAGCCGAAGAAGACGGCAAACATGTTGGCATAGCGGGTGACGACGTCGCTCTGCCGTCCGTCGATGCGGTTGTGCACGAGTGCCTTCTTCTTCTCGTCCCAGAAGGCGGGCAGCAGCTTGGCACGAAGGGAGGCGGCGAGCTTCTCATAGCGTTCGGCGTCGGAGGGCACGTCGGCCAGGCGCGCGCAGAGCGCCATGGCCTCAAGACTGCGGCAGAAGAGAATCTGCTCGAAGGCCAGTTCACCGTGCTTGTCCAGATAGCCGTCGGCCCAGTCGACAAACACCCAGTCGCCGGTCTGGCCTTCCACCATGCCGTCCCGGTTGGTTCGACCGAGCACGAAGTCCATCATCGTCTGCATGCGCGGATAGACCTGCGCCACGAAGTGCCGGTCGGCTGTATAGATGTAGTAGTCATAGATGCTCAGGAACCAGAAGAAGGTGTAGTCCATGATGGTGTTCGTGTGGCTCGTGACAGGGTCCTTGCCACGCAACAGCCAGATGGTGCGCTTCACTGTTTCAGAGTCGAAGAAGAGGTAATAGTTCATCAGGTAGCTCTGCACGGCGTCCCCGCTCCACACCCAACGGTCACGCTTGATGCCGTCTATGAAGAACTCGCGGGTGGTGAGGTGCATGGTGTAGGCCCCGATGTCCCAGATGCGGTTGAGCTCCTCGTCACTGCAACGGAAGGCACCGCGATACTGTTCGGGGAGGTACTCATACAGCATGCTCACGTCGTCAAAGGTGACGTGCTCCTCCGCAGTGACATACACGTAGCGGAAGGCACGGCTTCCCTGAAGGCGGTAAAGCGGCTCACGCCGGGAGGTCTCCCCGACCGACAGGTCGGTGATGTGTTCGGGTGTGATGCTCAGCCGGTCGAGCGTCTCGCAGTGTTCAGTGTCGAGAGCTTCTTCGGGGCTCTCGCCATAGTATATGTTGAGCTGTCCCGCCCCACCGATGTTGTGCACGACGATGTACCCGAAGGTCTCGCGTCCGAAGTCATAGAGCATGCCTCCGTTGGCATGGTTCTTCGTCACGGCCGCTTGGGGTTTGCAACTCAGGTGAAACTCCGAAGGTCGTGCTTCGGGGTCATCGAAGTCCCAGTGGGCTGCATCCATATACAGGGTAGCCGATGTATCGCTGGCCTTGCCGCTCTCGTCTATCCACTCTTTGTCCTCGTATGTCACTCTCCACGTCGCGTCTGTATGAATGGTCGGCCCGTCGACATACAGTGCAGGCGGAGTCGCCTGGTTCCATACCTTGATGTTCAGGTTATGCTTCCCTGCCGGCATCATGAACCGGTGGGGCATGCCGAACTGTAGCTTGCCATCGAGCTTGATGTTGAACTTGCCTTCGGCGGCGATGCATATCTCCTCCGGCTCGGCCAAGTCCAGTTGTTTGCTGAACTCCACTGTCACATAGTGACTGTCCATCTTCCAGAAGGGTGGGAAAAATGCCCCCCGTTCCGTGCGGCGGCAATTCATCTGATTGCCCAACCATATCTCATAGTCTCCCGGATACCAGATCCACGTACTTTTACTTCTCTTCGCCATATCTTTCTTTTGTTATTTGTTCCAATGTCTTTCCACGAGTCTGCGGTGTCCATATCGTTCCGACCAACAGAGACACCAAGAGCAAACCTACCATGATGTAGGAGGCGCGATAGAACCCTTCACCGTGCTCCCCGTATATGTAGACAAAGCACAATCCCCACGCGGCAGACAGTCCACGAACCACAAAGAACATGATGCCCTGTGCTGCTGCGCGATACTTCGCCGGAAATAGTTCAGATGCCCACAATGCATAGAATGACTGAACGGACACACCTGCCTGAATGGCCCACAAGAGTGTGAAGAACAACAGACCAGCTATGCCTTTGATGCCCACGGTCACAATGATGAGCCATGCCAGCACGGCCATACTCACACCAAAGCAGTAGAGCCACCGTTGGTTGACCTTATCCACCAACATCGAGAAGCAGAATGTCACAAAAATGATGATGATCCACTGTGCCGCTGACAACATGTTGGCATGGACGTTAGAGAGGCCGCCGGCTGTTTCATAGATGTGCTGCTGGAAAAAGCCCATCACCGAACTGACCAGGTTCCATGTCAGATAAATACCGGCCAAGAATATCATGGTGCGGATGTTCACCTTATTGGTAAGCAGTATGCCAAATGAGGCAAACGTCCCGCTTCCTTGTTTTTGTCCGACTTGCTCGGCAGACTTTGCAGCCTTCCATTCTTCGGATTCGTTCAAGCGACGCTGCAATGTCCAAGCAATGAATGCCACCACAAACAATGACGCAAATACGATGCGACTACTGAAGACATTCAGCGCTGCACCACTCACAGCTCCGCCAGTGAAAGCCTCAGCCAAAGATTGTACGCATCCGAACAACACGCCATGTGAACCGTCGCCTGTGGGAGGTGCCAGAAGCATGCCCAAAATCAGAATAATCGTCGGGCCTATGCCCCATGCCATTTGGGATATACCGATATTACGACCTCGATTGCTCACCTCCGAGTTCTCCGAAATGTAAGTCCACGATGCAGGAACACCCACTCCGACAGAGATACCCGTAATTAGGAAACCGGTCAACAGCATAGGGAAATTCACTGATACCACAATAAGTGCCACTCCCAACATATAGACCAGCATATTGTAAGTGTAAATGGCTTTTCGTCCATATTTGTCAGCCAAGAAGCCTCCGATGATGGCACCGATGGCTGCTCCTAAACAATTTGCACTGATTGCATTGAGCCAGCCCAAATGCCCCTCGGTCAATCCTAAATAATTCTGCCATAGAGTCAGACCACTGGCTCCGGCCACAATAGCACCTGCATCCAGATAGTTGGTCAAGGACACGGCTATTGTACTTTTCAAACTTCCTTTTTGGTTCTTCATAATTATTGTTCAAGTGTTTAAATTTTCTTATTTCTTTATAAAGAGCAAACAGTTCGGTCTTTGCCTTGATGCTGTCACTCACCATCGGTTCATTGCCCCACACACATTGTCCGCCTCATTGACATTTTGGAGGGATTTCTCACCCTCCGTTCTGTTGTCTTTCATCGTGAGGAAAAATGAACCTTTGCCTGTGTAGAGATTAAAACAACGTTTCAGATTTGTGCCTAGGCCTGGAGAATATATGTCTGAGTTTCTCCACGACTAAATCTTAGGTATACCCAATTATATGTCTGATACATAGTCGGCACGATGGTCACACGGCTCCAATCTTCATAGGTCACATCAGTAAAGAGATTGTTATGGACATCCGAAAGGTGCCGAGTTTCTGCCTATCAACTGAGGCATAAAACTGATGAGGTTCATGAACTGACGGAGAGAACAAACCTGTTTCACTCAAATGCTCGAACCGACAATCTTCAAATTCTATGCCTTCAGGGGACTTACGGACCAGACGCAAAGTTACCGTCAGTGTGACTTTAAGGCGTGCGAACCATCGTTGGGGGAAACGTTCAAATATCAACTGCCGACAAGCACAAGCTTGCCGACAGCCACAATATTGATAACAAAATTCTCATATATAAAGGTCTAGAGAGGCTCACTTAGCCAATGGCATCCAAACAGTCATCTCCGACTTGCCACGGTTACCCCATGCAAAGTAGGGAATCAGTTGGATTTTCACATTCTGGTCAGCCTTGCCCACCTCACGATAGAGCACATTGTCCCAAGAATCTTCCTGCATCAAGCGAGCTTCACCTTCGAGCGCAATCATCTCACTGCCATCAATGGTGATTTCTTTCGGTGTAAGCTGAATATCGGCTGGAATCAACACGTCGTCAATACGTTTGCCATCGGCCACATCCATACCTTCCAGACAGTAAACCAACGGGCCACGTTTTACAACCACTTGGTTACGAGTTTCCTCCACAAGTGGATTAGACTCCATCAGCTTCACACGCATTTCCATGTCAAGTGTCACAACATCACCTTTCTTCCACACACGGTTAATGGTGGCATATGTGTTGGCTTTGATTTCTACATTGACAGGTTCATCATTGACCATTACAGTCGCATTGTCACACCATGCGGGAATACGCAAATGGAGTGCCATCTCCTCTTTCTTCGGTACGGCATTAAAGGTCAGCACCACTTTGCCATCATACGGATAACCCGTCACTTGTGATACCTCCAAATCATACTTTCCCAGCTTTGTGGTCAGCTCGCTCTGACCATACAGATTGCACCACAAGGCATTCTCGCTCACCGTGTAGGCATAATTCTGAGCCTCGCAGATGGTGCGCAACGTGTTCGGCGGACAACAAAAACAGCTGATATATTCCTGACGTTCGCGCGGCCAACGAAGTGTGTAAGGAAAATCATCACTCAAGCGCAAGGGATTGGTATAAAAATAGCGCTTACCATCCAGGCTCACACCGCTCAACACACTATTGTACAAGGCTGTTTCAACGATGTCTGCATACTTGGCATCACCCGTGCTCTCCAACATACGCCAGTTGAAAAGCATATTTCCGATGTTGGCACACGTCTCATTATGAGCCGTGCTGTTGGGCAGTTGATAAGCACGCCCATAACTCTGATGCACTTTCTGAATGCTGTCAGGTTCGTAGCACGTGCCGTCGGGCGACGTTCCGTCATAGAGCGCACCACAAGCACCGGTTACATACATCTTGCGGTTCACGATGTCATTCCAGATGCTTGTAAGATTTTTCATCAGTTGTTCCTCTCCTGTCTCTGCATAGACATCAGCAACACCGGCATAGAGATAATTGGCACGCACGGCATGCCCCATAGCGTTGTATTGTTCGCGGAAGGGGATACGGTCTTGGTTATCATCCGTACCATTTTCCACCATGCCACGGATGTCTATCAAGTTCTTCGACAGTTCCAGGTAACGGGGATTGCCCGTTGCACGATACATCTCCACCACGCCCATGTAGTGTGACGGGCAGATGGCGTTACGGGCCAGTTCGGCCGAAGCCGTTTCATAAAAATAACAGAGGAAGTCGGTCGCTTTGATGGCTGCGTCAAACAATGTACGTTTGCCAGTGGCACGATAGTGCATAATGCCGGCCATCATCAAGTGACCCAAGTTATAAGTTTCGAAATTCAAGCGGTTGGCAAAAGCTCCTTTTTCGTCTTGTGCTCCTACTTTTGTACCGATAACGGTCTGTTCACGGTTTTCACTGTGGGTGTCAATACCCTTGTTTCGCTCTTCGATGATGACGGGAGTGTGAATATAGCCGTCGGCACGCTGGGCCTTCACCACTTGCTCGATGAATTTATCCATCAATGCGTCCAATTCCGGATCTTTGTTGACTGCATAAACAGCAGCCACAGCTTCCAGCCATTTATACATGTCCCCATCGTGGAAAGGAGGGCCCCAATGTTCACCTTCGCAAGTGCCTGCGGCAATCTCAAAGTTGCGGAATCCATGTGAAATATCCGGATTGCTCCATGTAGCCCACATACTTTGAAGTGAAGTGTTACTGTACACGTTGAAGCGTTCTCCCCAGAAACCTCCGGTCCATTTCACCGCTCCCAACGGTGTGTTTACCATTTTTGAGTACTTGCTGTTTGACATGTCAGTCAATCCGTTCGATTGTGCCACTGCTGCACCGGATACACAAACAGCCAATGCGAATGTCGAGAAAAGTTTTTTTATCATAACATTTTGTATTAGTATTCACAGATTAACACGCAAATATATAATAAAATAAGCAGATAACAGAAACACGTGGAAAAAGTTTTCGGTTTTTCTTCCTTATTCATCAAATCAAAGAGCACACACGATTTTCAGACGATTTTCTACGAATATCCCACCTGCCCGGACATCAGCTTGCGCACACCGTCCAAAGTGCGCAAGGAATTATAAATATGGCACTACGGACGACAGCTTCATGCTGTTCGAACCTTTTATCAATATGTAATAATCTTGCACAGGCGCCATCTGCAAAGCCTCTATCACCTCATCCACATTTTGAAAGACACGAGCCGTGTGGTCAGTCCGGGCAAATTCATCGCCCACCAGCCACACTTCATCAAACCGGTATGCCTTCAGACGTTCGACGATGGACTGATGCTCGTCATGACTATAAGTGCCCAGCTCTTTCATATCTCCCAGAATCACCATCTTGGGGGATACCTTCATCGCATGAAAGTTGTCCAACGCAGCTGCCATGCTTGTCGGATTGGCATTATAGGCATCTATAATCAGATGATTGTGCTGCGTATGCTCCAACTGTGAACGGTTGTTGCTCGGGACGTATGCCGACAGTGCCTTATCAATCAGACTTGCAGGCACTTCAAAATATAATCCGACGGCAACGGCAGCCAGCATGTTGTCCACGTTATAAGCCCCAATCAAGTGGGTTGTCACCTCATGCCATGCCCCGCTGCCTTGCCGCCAACGGAAATGCACGAAAGGGGCACACTCCACAACCTCGCCACAAACGCCCGGACCGGCATCCGGGTCTGACGGGGAACTGCCATAACACACCTTCGGCAACCCCTCGGCCATCCGGCACAGATAAGAGTAATCACGATGAAGGAACACTACGGGACGTGGCCGTGTACGTAAAAAATCATACAGCTCACCTTTCGTCCGCATGACCGCCTCATAGGAGCCAAAGCCTTCAAGGTGTCCCTTACCGACGTTCGTGATGATGCCGTAGTCCGGCTCCGCTATGCGCACCAGCTCGCTGATGTCTCCGGGATGATTGGCCCCCATCTCCACCACGGCAATTTCATCGTCAGGCGTCAGGCGGAGCAATGTCAAGGGCACGCCTATCTGGTTGTTCAGATTTCCCTGCGTGTAAAGCACACGATATTTTTGCATCAGCACGTGAGCCATCAGCTCTTTCGTCGTTGTCTTGCCGTTGGTTCCCGTGACACCGATGACGCGGGTTCCCAGCCGGCGGCGGTGATAGTTGGCCAGCTGCTGGAGTGTCTGCAACACGTTTTCCACCAGGATGACGCGCTCATCGGCCAAATCAACGCACGAGGCATTGTCCACCACGGCATAGGCACAGCCCTGCTGCAAGGCCGAGCCGGCAAACGTGTTTCCATCAAACGACGCACCTTTCAGTGCAAAGAAAATGCTGCCCTCGGGGCAATGGCGGCTGTCGGTCGTCACCACCGGATGCTGCCGGAACAAGTGATATAAAGATGATATTTCCATAAACGTGATGTGTTCTTTCTGATTTTGCATGGCAAACTTACTGGAAATCGGCAGAAAAACCTCCAAAATCCGGAAGTTTGATGCCGGGCGGGGAGATACGGGTCGCTCATTGTCTGCACGTGCGGACCCGGACATAAGAAAAAAAGAGACAACCTGCCGTCAACAAGCAGATTGCCTCTTTTGTTTTTTAACCTGTATTTCCTTATTATTAACCCAAGCTGATAGCTTCAGAAGGACATACATCTGCACAAGTTCCACATTCCGTGCACACGTCCGGATTGATTGAATACTTATCACCTTCAGAGATTGCTCCCACCGGACATTCGTCAATACAAGTACCGCATGCGATACAGTCGTCACTAATTACGTAAGCCATTTTCTTATTAGTTTTAATAGTTAGTACCAAAATTGATAGTGCAAATATAGGCGTTTCTTTCATTCTGCGTTCGCCCTCATCAAGAAATATTTTTAATTTGTACGCATTCTAAATAAGAAAAAGCATGTGCCCCGACACGAACAAAGTTCGCTATTTCGGCGCAACAGGCCGCAGGGAATGCCCGTGCGGCGTACATGACAAAATCCTTAATCGGCCCGCCGGAGATGCGTCCGCCCGGCTCCGACAAAGGGGAGCAGAGGCCGCAGACGGGAAAAAAACATCCGCCTCACGACAAATAATCGGCGCAAAGGTTTGTGCGTGTGCCAAATATCATGTACTTTTGCACCGCTTTCAGCGCAATCGCTGTCACAGGAAGAGTAACTTGATATGTTGCGTTGGTTACGACAAACAATTTAATGAACAACAGAATGGATTTAATTAAAATTGCAGAAGAAGCATTTGCTACGGGTAAGGAACATCCGAAATTCAAAGCCGGTGACACTATTACCGTGGCTTATCGTATCACCGAAGGAAACAAAGAGCGCATACAGATGTATCGCGGCGTTGTTATCAAAATCTCCGGGCACGGAAACAAGAAGCGTTTCACCGTGCGCAAGATGTCGGGCACTGTGGGCGTGGAGCGCATCTTCCCCATCGAATCGCCGGCCATCGAAAACATCACTGTGAACAAAATCGGTAAAGTGCGTCGCGCCAAACTCTATTACCTGCGTGCACTCACCGGAAAGAAGGCCAGAATCCGCGAGAAAAGAGTTCTCTGATTCGCAGGCTGAACAGTATAAAAGAGGGAATCCGCCACACGGGTTCCCTTTTTTGTTTCCCCACGGGGTGG
>CAZOKL010000002.1:0-10349 GCA_964580305.1 uncultured Bacteroides sp. | reverse complement strand
TCAGATTTTCCCCTCATCGGCATAGCTGTAATAGGCCCCGTCGGCCAGCACAATGTGGTCAATCAGGCGGATGTTCATGACGGATGCGCTTTGCGACAGGCGCTCGGTCAGCCGGTTGTCGTCCGCACTGGGGCGCACGTTGCCCGAGGGGTGGTTGTGGCAGAGCGCGATGGCCGGCGCACGGTGCAGCAGCGCCTCGCGGAGCACCAGACGGATGTCGGCCGACGTCTCGGTGAGTCCGCCCACACTCACGCGCACGCGGTCGATGACCTTCAGCGACTGGTTGAGCAGCAGCACCCAGCACTCCTCCACGGGAGCATCGCACAAAAGGGGGTGGAAATAGCGGTAGATGTCTTCCGACGAGCGCACCTGCACGCGCACCCGCGCGCCCTCGGCCGATGCCCGCCGGCGGCCCAGCTCCGATGCGGCCATGATGGCCACGGCCTTGGCCTGGCCTATCCCCTTGAACGCGCACAGCTCGTCGCAGCCCATCTTGCCCAGCTCGCCAAGGTCGTTGTGGCAGGAGGCCAGCACGCGGCGCATCAGCTCCACGGCCGTCTCGTCACGGCTGCCCGACCCGATGAGGATGGCCAGCAGCTCGGCATCGCTCAGTGCGCACGCACCGTGCATCATCATCTTCTCGCGCGGGCGGTCTTCCGCGGCCCACTCGTTGATGTTCAGCTTCTTCTCCATAGGCAGATTGTGCGGGGGAGACTCCTCACTTACTTGTAAAAATTCTTCCTGAAGGCTTCAAACTCGTCGCGCCCCAGCACGCAGCGCTGCCACCAGGCACGCAGAAAGCCGCTGCCATAGCCCGTCAGCTGGATGAAGGCTGCCGGCACGGCCAGCAGGCCCACCCGCACACTGCGGCAACGCACGGCGGCATCAAGGAATATCACGGCGGCAAACACCGCCAGCGGCAGCAAGGCCCACACGCACCACAGCGATGCCAGCAGCAGCACCACCACGCCCACCGTGAAGGCGGCCGGCAAGAGGTGGACGAGCTTCATCGACCTGGGATGCCTTTTGTGGAGGTTGATGCGTGCAATGCCGAAGTTGTGCACCTGCTTGAAGAACTTCTTCAGATCCGTGCGGCGCTTGTGCCACACCCATGCTCCGGGGAAGAGGCGGCAGCTGTAACCGTGCTTGAAGATGCGGATGCTGAAGTCGATGTCCTCGCCAAAGCGCATCCGCGAGAAGCCGCCCAGCTCGCGATAGACCTCCGCACGCACGCCCATGTTGAAGCTGCGTGGATAGAACTTGTCCATCTTCCTCTTCCCGCCCCGGATGCCCCCCGTGGTGAAGAAGGAAGTCATGGCATAATTGATGGCCTTCTGCACACGCGTGAACGAGTCATGGGCGTGGTCGGGCCCGCCAAAGGCATCGGCCGGAGTGAGGCGCAAGGCGTCGTCAACCGCACGCAGATAGTCCGGGGGGAGCAGGCAGTCAGAGTCGAGCACAATCAGGTAACGCCCCCGTGCACGCTCCGCGCCATAGTTGCGCGTCTGCCCCGGGCCTGAGTTCTCCTTTATATAATAATGTATGTCCAGATGCGGGGCATACTTCTTCACGACCTCCGCACAGGGAAGCGTCGAGCCGTCTTCCACGACGATGACTTCAAAGTCGGCAAACGTCTGCCGTGTGAGGCTTTCGAGCAACTCGTCCACTTCATCGGGACGATTGTAAACAGGGATGATCAGCGAATATTCCATAGCGGGCGCAAGTTACGAAAAAAAACAAAAAACATCTTGACATTTCATCAGATGAATCTGCCAAGATGTTTCGGTGGTTCATCATTCTTCGGGGACATAAATGATTTCACCATTCTCCAGCTCGTATGCGATGCCCACTTTCCGTCCTTTCTTTCCGGAGGTGTCACCTTGCTCTTTCGACGGAGTGTAACGGTTAATCTGCTTGCCCTCCTTGGTGATGATTTCCATGTTCTCCTTGCCCGGATTCTTGACAATGGTGAAATCTTTGTCCGTGAATATCTCGGTCATGTTCATGTTCATCACCATAGCCACCATGAGAGCCACGGCAAACACCATTGCCACGTCGAACAAGTTAACAACCACGCTCAACGGGTCGGTGTCTTCCTCACGATACAGTCTGCCGGCACGGTGATTACGCTTTCTCATGGCCGCCCTCCTTTTCCATCAACATACGCGACACATAGTCCAGGTTGTTCACGTCTTTGGCATACCAGCGCTGCTTGAACTGCATGGAAACAAGTCCCACGGCACTTACCACCAATCCGACCACCGTAGTGGCGAACACGACCTGCATGTTGTATGCCATGCCCGAAATGTCGCCGGTGGAAAGCCCCACCAGTGCCGGACTCATGGATATCAGGGTGCCTATCAATCCCAGCACCGGCCCTATTTTGGCAAGCATCTTGGAGAGTGAAATGTCTTTTTCTGCTTCATTTTCAAATTTGGCAAGCAGAAACTCGGCATAATCATCCGACGGACTGTGGGAGAGCAAGTCACGCAGATAGCTGACATAAAGTGAGTTGTCCTTCGCCGGTAGCAGCCTGCGCAGTTCGTCCGTCCGCCCTTCTTTTACCAGTGCGTCGAAAGCGCGGTCGTTCTTGCGTTTGGCCATGTACATGTTGTAGGTCCCTCCGATGAGGATGAGCGAACGCACAAAAAGCAACAGTAAGATAATCACGTCGGGAATCAGGAGGCTGTTGGCCACCCAAAAAAGCATTTTAGAAATCTGTTCCATATTTTTAGTTTACAATTATTGTTTCTTTGTTTTCAGCCGCTGCAATAGCGAAAATTTAATATTGTTCCAAACAAACCCGATGGCGAAACATACGGCGAAGAGGGCAAGTGAGAGTAACACCGCATCCCAGTTGACCGGTTCATCCACCGGGGTATAGACAGTCCGCCCGTTTTCCGTGCTGAGCAGTCCCAATATGCAGATAAAGAGGCTGATTAAGAAGTGTACCTCTATGCGCAAATCAAGTTCAGGCACCAGCCATGCAACGAGTTTGGAGAACAGTGGAAGCGCCACCAGCACCACACCCGCCAACACGTAGGCCGTCACAGAGAAAGAGACACCCGTCATCAGGAATATCAGTTCGGTCAGGACATAGAACAACACGGGAAAGAGCAACAGACCGGGATACCACCACAGCAGGTAAGCCCACCACGGATTCTTTTTCCCGTAAAGTCCGCGCAAATAGGTCACGCAGAAACCGAAACAGATGGCCGACTCCATAGTGACAAGGATGGCCATGTCTTGCAACGCCTCGGTATTCTGCAAATAATCAGCTATCTGAGTCTTTGACTGGAGAATCGCATAAGGACACATTGCCACGACAGAAACAGCGGCAATGAGGCTGAACAGCCCCACCTGCCACCACTTCCAGAAGCTGAGCTTGAAGGAGCTGTTCACCACAATGAATGCCATCAATATGAAGATGATTTGTTCCATACACTATTTATTGGCTTTCCGTTTCTTCCTCAATATAACTAACAATGCGACGAATAACACGAGTACTACCGCCACAATCCAGCCACCGTTCAACAGGTTGGTTTCCTTTTGCGGTTGTGCTGAGTTGTTGCTTTCCTTCTTCATCAACATGCCTTTCTTGCCGAGGCTTTCTAAACTACTTTCCCGTTGCTGCTGCATTTGCTGCTTGTATTCCTCAGCTTGCCGACCGTCCACGTTTGAAGCGATGAAATCCTGCAATTTCGTGTTGTCCCCCGTAAAACTGCTCCCTGAAGCACCAAAGCGTTTCACCAGTCCGGTATGCAACTGGGCGATATCCTTCAACTGCTGGGGTGAAGCCTTCCAGTAGCCTTTGCGCGCCGATTCCATCATCACGCCGGTCATGTCTTCCAGCGCGGCAGGGTTCTGCTGTTCGAAATACTGCTGCACACCAAGGTTGAACTTGTCCTTTACATACACATTGTATATCTCATCCCACATTTCCTTGTCGATGGCCTCGGGTTTCATTACGTTCCAGCCATAGGTGTTCTGAACAATTTCTGCAAACGAAGCCGCCCCACTCGCTTCGCCTTTCATTTTCTCACGGATATAAGTGGGATTGAAAATAGTCGTGCGGCTTTCGATACCGATGGCCTCTTTCACTTCCTGCATACGCATGTTGTTACGGTTGCGGTAATCGCTCAGGTAGGCATCAGGGTCTTTTCCCGTCACATTGCGCACAGCAAGGTTCATGCCACCCATGAACTCATACACATGGTCCAGACTCAACGCCCCCCATGTATTGCTCTGACGGGGTTGCACGACAGCATCCGTACGTGTCAGAGCCGCCTCAAAGGCATATTGGCGCACGGTCTCCCACTGTTTTTCACTTCCATAGAAGGCTCCCATGTTATTCAGGTAAGTGTCGGCTATTTCCTTTTCACTTTCCCAACGTCCGCCAGACATGACCATACCCTGGACACCCGTACCGTAATTGCCGTTTACACCACCGAACACACGGAAGGTCGAAACCTCGCGGGCTTCTTTCGGGCTGAGTCCTTTCTCCACCAATACACGTTCGGATTCCACTACGCCTGCTGCTACCTGATTCTCATATTGGTCATCCGTAGCTGCCGCAGCCATTTCTACGGCACGGTTGATGAGGAACAGGCGCGAAGCTGCCAGGTCTCGGAGTTGCCCACTGGTCTGCACCACGACATCGATGCGCGGCCGTTCCAGTTCTGCAGAAGGGATAAGCCGCAGGTCAGTCACCCGCCCGAAGGAATCGCGAATGGGTTCCACACCCAGCATATAAAGAATCTGGGCAATGGTGGCCCCTCCCGTTTCTATGAATTCACCGCTCCACAATGTGTAGCTCACTTTGCGAGGAATGGAATCATTATGACGCTTGCGGTACATTTCAATGGTGTTATTCGCCAGTTGCTTGCCTTTCTCCCACGCCGATTCGGTAGGCGTTTCTTCGGCATTGATGGCAAACAGGTTGCGTCCAGTAGGCAAGGCATTGGGGTTCACAATGGGGTCGCCTCCGGCAGAAGGACGTGTATAACCGCCGTCAAGCGCGTTCATCATAGATGCCAGTTCTTTTTCGGGACTTTCCTTCAGCATACGGCGATAGTTACCTACGTTTTTGATGGCACGTTCCACTTCCATAACAGCCAGTGCGAAGTTCACTTCTTCTTTGGAATATGCTTTCTGCTGCCCCATCATAGCCTTCATCATGTCCGCCATGGATGCGGATTTGGCAGGAACGACTTTTGGAGTGGAATCTTCAGAATGGTGCGTGTTCTGTTCCATTTTCTCTTTCATCCTTTTCAAGGCGTCCGGATTGGCACCCATTTTCTTTGCCATTTCCAATGCCTTTTCGGGATCCATGTCCTTGCCCATGGCACGCATCATGTTTTTCATACCATTCGGCAAATTGCCATGCCCGTTTGTCTGTTCTGCTGCAGCACCCTTTATGCCACTCATGTCGGCATATTCTTTCCCCTCAGCCGGGGCTTCCTGAGCCAGCATCATCATGGCCATCATACCTTGGGGTGCACTGCGCTGCTTGTCTATCTCGCGTGCCTTGGCAAGTTCCTGGGGCGTGATGTCGGCTTGGCGGCAAATCAGTTCATCCGTACCTAAGGCTGGGTTTGCCAGCAGCCGAGTCACCAGTTCGCGAGCTGGATTCAGATAGTGACGGGTGAAAAGAGATTTATGCTTCTCCAGGTCTGTACCGACACGTCCCCGTTGTTTGTCCAATGCATACAGACTGTAAGCTATTGGGTCGGTGGCCATGGCATATACACTGCTGACGATACGTGCCTCCTCATACGGCACACCCATGACATACAGCTGCCCGGTGATTTTTTCATTCACCAATTCATCGGCAAAGTTTTCGATTCGGGTTATGTCATCTTCTGTATATGGCGTAACAAGCAGACTGTCAAGCCCCAACTCGCGGTGAATACCCAATTTTATTGTTAGCTTTTTGACATTCAGTGAAGCGCGTTCCAATGCCTGGCGATTCTTTTCCGACGAAGCCGTCTGCTCGTCAGCTGGGAGCAAGTTATTATAAGTCTTGATAGCTTCGGTCAGTTCGCGGTAAGTTCCCCTAAGTTCACTCTCCAAGAAAGGAGGTGTGAGATGGGATTGCAATCCTGCATATGAACGTCTTTTGGCAATCATGCCTTCACCAACATCGCCAATTGAGTAGATATAAAAGTGAGGCAACGTGCCTACCAATCGGTCGGCCCAGTCGTTACTGCACAGAGCCACTTGTTTGCGGGGCGTGAATTCCAAGCTACCATGTGTGCCAAAATGTATCAATGCATCTGCCTTGAAACCGAACTGCGTCCATAAATAGGAGGCAATGTAAGTATGCGGGGGTGCCTGATTGGTTCCATGAACAATCTGGAAAGCGTTGTCCCCCTTGCCAGCGGCGTTCTGTGGAAGCAAAACGACATTGCCGAATTGCAGGCGTGCCACGCCAAGACGTCCGTCGTCAGTGACCATATACTCGCCAGGAAACTCGCCGTTCAAAGCCACAACTTCCTGATAGGTTTCAGGACGTAGCACTCGTTTCACCCAGTTCTCATACTGTTCTTTGGTAATCATTTCCGGATTCCCTTTGTGCATAAACTCGTCGAAAGCACCTTCGGCATAGGTGTTGAACACCGAGCCTTGCACTTGTATCATGTGTTCTAACTCACGCGAAGAAGCCGGCAATCCGTCCACCTTATAACCCTCTTTTTTCAAGCGTACCAACAGGTTGTACAATGAAGGAGCCACCTCCATGCCCGCAGCCGCCATGGCACTCTGGCCGGGGCCCTTATAATAATAAATGGCTATACGTTTTTCGCTGTTTGGCTTGCGTTGCAGAGCTACATAATTGTTTACGGTCTGTACGAAGGTTTCCAACCGTTCGGGTATGGCATAAACCTCCTGCAATCCCTCCTCGTTCAAACGGTGACCGAAAAGAACGAACGGACGGATAGCCCCGTCTATTTCTGGTGTCACCACACTCTGCGAAAGGAATCCCCCGCTCATACCCATTTTGTCTGCTTCCCATTCCTCAGTCAGGCGATTCACATTCAGAGGGGCAAAAAGCGGAATATTCTGTCGGGACAGATAGTCCACAACGTAATCGCCCATACGTCCATGCGCCATGTTAATAATGGCCGACGGCTTTACAGAGTCTATATGATGTGCCTGTATGAAGGTCCGTATGCTACGCACAGGATAAACCACATTGCCGGTTTCCTCCAATTTTCGAATGAGATCCGTCGGGTCGCCCATCTGTCCAGTGACAATGATGCGAGGAGCACCTTCTTTCAGCAGTCCGTTCGCACGAAGATAAGCATCGTATTCCGCCACGGTGTTGAATCCCCGTTCATCGGCATCAGAGTTCTGAATGTCAGCATGATAAAGCATATCGTTTCCCCGTTCCACCACGGCCTGCGGTTCTTCGGTCGAGATAATTTTCTTATCGACATATTTGCGCACATAGTTCAACAGGCTGCGGTAGTTGGTTTGCCCTCCGTTGTTCAGGTATGAGCGCAGAACATCAGCCTGAACAGAATCGAGGGAAACAATGTGATTAGCGGGATTGGTTGCAGCTGTGGTCAGTATGGGCAAACCGTGATTAGCAGCATCTTGTATGAGGACACGTTGGTCTTCAGTAATACGCAGTCCCATCCCGTTGATGAATACCATGTCATACGATGTCAGCTTGCCCAAATCCTCCGTGGCCAGCTCGCTGATTTTAATGAAGGAATTGTTGTTGGCTTTGGCAATCTGCCCCAAGCTCACCACTTGGTAATTAACAAAGGCGATTCGGGTCGTGCCGAACCAGATGTGCCACACTCCCCATGCCAGCAACAAAAGTACGACAATGCCCCCAATGATTTGAATTTGCTTTTTCTTCATTTTTCTTTGTTTTACGAATACGGTATGAATTTAATTATATGCCACAAAGGGCACAGCGTACTGCGGGATGGATGTATGACTCTCCCGTGATACCCTGTGACCTTTATGATGGAATACTGTTTTTTCTATTTGAACAACTTGTCCACATCCAGCGAAAGCCCTGCCATGAACGTGGTTCCGGTGGTAGAGGGCGAATTGTTGTAATAATACGACGGCACGTAATTGAACAGGTTGTCCACAGCCATGGTCAGACTGATGCCCTTCCATATCTTCTGCGTCAGGCTGAGTTTCCAAATGGTATAGGCCGGATATGTCACCTGCTCCGTTTCCTCGTATGAGGTGTAAGAAGTATATTCATCCACCGTTACTTTCGAAAGGACACGTCCGCTCAACATCACATTAAAGGCATAGTTCTTCCATTTCTTATCATACTCCACACGAACTGTTGCCGTATGCGGTCGTGTACTGGAAACATAAGGCTGCCCGCTGCCCACATGTTCGTGCGTATAAGCGTATGACACCCGCGTCCCTATCCCGCAAGGAAATTTTACCGAAGCATTTACGTCCATTCCGGCAATTCTCACGTCGTCAATGTTCAAATACACCATTCCTTGTTGTTCCTGATCCCAGGCTGTGGTGATGCGGTTGTCCACCAAGTTATAATATCCGGTTACAGTCAGGTTGTAACGTCCCTTCAAGTATTCGGCAGAAAGGGAGAAGTTCTGACTCGTTTCCGGTTTCAGGTCTTCATTGCCGTAAATCATGAAAATATTACCCATGAAAAAGTCCATGTACATTTCTTTGAGTGTCGGCGCACGAAAGCCTCCGGCATACGAGCCGCGCAACGCACAGTTGCCTATCTTATACATTACGCCTACCTTGGAAGAAACGTTTTCTGCGTCGGCTTCTGAATAGTAGTCATAACGCAGACCGGCAATGACATCCAGCTTATCGCTCAACTTCATGTCAAACTGGGCGAAAGCGTCCACCGTGAACTGTTCCTCGCTCCCGTTATCCTCAAACTGATACGACATCAGGTAGTCGTGCATGTAATCCCCGCCTATAGTCAGCGTGTGCTTACCCATGATGTTACGGTTATAGAGCGCACGTAACGTGTGTTGCACGTTGCTGTAATCGCGTATATCGTTGCCACTGAGAGGTAGATAATCGCTCTTGTCATATTGGTCGAAAGTATATCCCACTTCCAAATCGTTATTTTTGTCAAAAGTATAATTGGCTTTCAACCCTCCACTGAAATCACGATAGCGATCCTTACTGGTTTCCGAGACATTGCGTTCACGGAAAAAATAACCGGCGCGCCCGGTCAGTTTCAAATGATCATTGACGGTGTAAATCAGTCGTTCCTTGAAGTTCCAAGTCTCGTTTCCATACACCGTACTGTAATCGCCCACACTTTCGCCCGTGCCGTTCGTCAAGTCGATGGCATCCACAGATGTGTGTTGCACATTGGTAGTGCTGTTCAGTTTTCCAACATTGAACGAGAAGGTACCTCCGTAACGTTGTTCGTTATGCGCGCCATAGCGACCGTTCAGGTTCAAAGTCCAAGGTTCAGTGGAGGTCTTTGAGATGATGTTCACTACACCTCCCACGGCATTCGAACCATAGAGTGACGATGCGGCCCCTTTCACGATTTCCACCCGCTCCACATTGTCCAAATTCAAACGGCTATAGTCTACGTTGTCCAATGTTTCTCCTGCAAGGCGTTCACCATCCACAAGGAAGAGCACGGCATTTCCGCCGAAGCCCTGCATATTAAGCGAAACCTGCTGATTCATGGAATAAGAGAATTCCACCCCAGGCAGTTCCGACTGAAGCAAATCGCCAATGTGGGTAGCATCCACTTTTTGTATGTCATCAGAGGTGATGACCCGTGTCACGATAGGCACATCTTTCAACAGCTTGGGGGTGCGTGTGCCTGTCACCACCACCGTTTCCAGATTCTGCACATCTTCCTCCAGTTTGAAGTTTTCTTCGCCGCTATATCCGGCTTTAAGGACACGTTCCTGCGAGAGGTAGCCTACAAAAGAAACTTGCATCGTATATTCTTTCTCTTCGGGCAGTACAAAGACATATTTACCCGAAGCATCGGCGACAGCTCCTTTCGTGGGTGCCTCTTTCAGCGTGACAACCGCACCTGACAGGGGCTCTCCCCTCATGTCTGTCACCAAGCCCGATACCACCCGTTGGGCAAAAGCTTCGTCTGCCAGAAACAGTAAGACTGCCCAGCATAAAAATTTCATCAAATTCATCTTCTAATCCTAATTAAGTTCAAACGGATAAACGTATTCGATGGTCAGATAGCCTGTGGTTCCCCCTTGACTTCTGAAGTCAGCCAGGCGGAGTGCAAGGTATGTGCCGTCGCTCAGCTTGACCATGTAAACCTTGCCCGAAAGTGTATAACTGGGCGGCATGGAACTGGTGTCCACGACTAACCACTGCGAGAGGACAGTGTTGACATA
>CAZOKL010000001.1:19616-71136 GCA_964580305.1 uncultured Bacteroides sp. | reverse complement strand
CGATGAATTTGCGAAGTTCTTCTATCGTCAAAACCAAAGCGTACAGTTACGCCTTATGTATATATGTGTCCGCCCAACCTCTGCCCAACAGGGCTTCCAGCACCGGATACGGACATTGCAAATTTAATATTTTTCTTGTAATGCCCTTAATAGTAAAAGAAATTATTCCATAATTATACATTCAAACAGACCTCTGAAAGAATGCCTCTCCTCTTGACGCACAGGCGAAGGAAAAACATTGCTGCCGAACTCGTCCGAACAGCGTCTGTGCACCCATCGAAAGGGGGCGCGAGCCGCCTTTTTCTCCCTCTTTGTCCGCCCTCTACTCCGTGCTCGGGCGGCCTCTATTCCGTCCTTGCCCGCTCTCTACTCCGTGTTCGAGCGCCCTCTACTCCGCTCACGCCATGCTCTGTGACAGATTTGGCCGCCTGCCATACTTTTACGAAAAGTCATTTACGGTTGATGTTTCGAGGGTGATGTTCGAGGATGGCTTCTCTCAACATGTTGCGGTCTACGTGCGTGTAGATTTCTGTCGTCCCGATGGATTCGTGACCAAGCATCAGCTGGATGGCACGCAGATTGGCTCCACCTTCGAGCAGATGGGTGGCAAAGGAGTGGCGAAACGTGTGCGGGCTGACACTCTTCTTCACACCGGCCAGCTCCACCAGTTCCTTGATGAAGTGAAACACCATGATGCGTGACAACCTGGTACCTCGCCGGAAGCTCAGGAATACGTAGTCTTCATGACCGGATTTGATGTTGGTCATCTCGGCACGCTGCTCGAAATAGCGTTTCAGTTCCTCAACGGCACGGGGCGACACGGGGACAAGGCGTTGCTTATTGCCCTTGCCCTCCACACGCATGAAGCCTTCATTCAAATACAGGCCGGAGAGCTTGAGTTCACAGAGCTCTGACACGCGCAGGCCGCAACTGTAAAGGGTCTCGACAATGGCACGGTTGCGCTGGCCTTCGGTTTTGGACAGGTCGACGGCAGCGATGATACGGTCAATCTCACTCACCGTCAACACTTCGGGCAAGTGCAGCCCCAGTTTGGGCGACTCCAGCAAGACCGTAGGGTCGTCCTCCATATAGCCGTCGAGCACAAGGAACTTGTAGAATGAGCGTATGCCGGAAAGGATGCGTGCCTGCGAGCGCGGGTGGATGCCGATGTCCTTCAGTCCGGCAGCGAAGTTGTGCAGGTCGTCAAGCTCGACATCAAACACTTGAACGCCCTCCAATGTCAAATAGGCCATCAGTTTGTCCACATCAGCCAAATAGGCTTCAACCGTATTGGGTGAGAGAGATTGCTCCAGTTGCAAATACTGTTTATATTTCCTAAGAAGGGTGTTGTTTTGTTCCTTATTGAAACATTTTTCCTTGTTTTCCATTTCTTTTTCCTACCTTTGTACCCAAATTTACCTACAAAAATAGAACAAAACCTCCAAAGTCTACAGACATGAAAATACAAATTATCAACGGGCCCAACATTAACCTTCTGGGCAAACGCGAGCCTTCCATCTATGGCGCAGTTTCGTTTGATACTTATTTGGAGACCCTGCGCAAAGCCTATCCTGACATTGAGCTGGCCTACTACCAGTCGAACGTCGAGGGCGAGATGATAAACAAACTTCACGAAGTGGGTTTCGATTGTGACGGCATCGTGCTCAATGCCGGAGCCTACACCCACACATCCATCGCCTTGCAGGATGCCATCCGCGCCATCACTTCACCGGTCATCGAGGTACACATCTCAAACGTGCACCGGCGCGAGGAATTCCGCCACAAGTCGATGATTTCATGCGCCTGCGTGGGCGTCATCTGCGGCTTCGGGCTTGACTCTTACCGCCTGGCGGTGGAAGCATTGCTCCAAACAAACCAGACCAAGAAATAGTTACAACAAAAATATTTTAAAAGTTCTATGATGCTAAAGAAAACAAAAATCGTGGCGTCTATCTCCGACTTGCGCTGCGATGAAGATTTTATAAGACAACTGTTTGAAGCCGGCATGAATGTCGTGCGCATGAACACAGCCCATGCCAACCGTGAAGGTTTCGAGAAGCTGATAGCCAACGTGCGTAAGGTTTCAAACCGCATCGCCATACTGATGGACACCAAAGGCCCGGAAGTGCGCACCACCGACCTGCTTAACGGAGAGCCCATCCCCTTCCATACGGGCGAACGAGTGACCGTGATTGGTGACCCGATGGAAAAAACAAGCCATGACTGCATTGCCGTCTCCTATCCGCACTTTGTGAACGACTTGCGAGTGGGCGAAACTATCCTCATCGATGATGGCGACCTGGAACTGGCCGTAATGGAAAAAGACGAAACGACCAACACACTGATATGCGAGGTGCGCAACGATGCGACCTTGGGCAACCACAAGAGCGTGAATGTGCCGGGTGTGCGCATCAACCTGCCGTCGCTCACGGAAAAAGACCGCAACAACATTTTGTATGCCATCGAGAAAGACATTGACTTCATCGCACACTCTTTCGTGCGCAACAAGCAGGATGTGCTCGACATACGTAAAATTCTCAACGAACACCACAGCAGCATCAAAATCATAGCCAAGATAGAGAACCAGGAAGGCGTGGACAACATTGACGAGATTCTGGAAGTGGCCGACGGCATCATGGTGGCACGCGGCGACCTGGGCATCGAGGTGCCGCAGGAACGCATCCCGGGCATCCAGCGCATCCTCATCCGCAAGTGCGTGATGGCACGCAAGCCGGTCATCGTCGCCACACAGATGTTGCACACGATGATTCAGAACCCGCGTCCGACACGTGCCGAGGTAACCGACATTGCCAATGCCATCTATTACCGCACCGACGCTCTAATGCTCAGCGGTGAGACGGCCTACGGCAAATACCCGGTGGAAGCTGTGAAGACCATGAGCAAAATCGCGGCACAGGCTGAAATCGACAAAATGTCGGAAAACGACATCCATATCCCGCTCGGCCCAGACTGCAGTGTGACCGAGTTCCTGGCAAAACAAGCCGTGAAGGCCACGGAGAAGATGAACATCCGTGCCATCATCACCGACAGCTTCAGCGGATACACGGCACGCAATCTGGCATCTTTCCGCGGAGAATATCCCGTGCTGGCCATCTGCTATAATGAGAAAACCATGCGCCACCTGGCACTGTCTTACGGCGTGGAAGCCATCTACATGCCGGAACTGCCCAACGGACAAGCCTACTACTTCGCAGCCCTGCACAAGCTGCTCAACGACGGCGTCATCCGTGAGAACGAGATGGTGGCTTACCTGAGTGGAGGGAAGAAAGGCACACACACCTCTTTCTTGGAAATCAATCTGGTGAGCGATGTGTTGAAGTATGCCGAAGACGACGAGTACATACTCCCGAACCGGAACCGCTACCTGTAACACAAAGGCCGACCTCGCATGCAAGAGACCGAATCCATTGATGACTACATCCTGAGCCACATTGACGACGAAGGCGACTATCTGCGGGCACTCTATCGCGACACACACGTGAAGCTACTCTATCCCCGCATGGCTTCAGGGCATCTGCAAGGACGTATGCTAAAGATGTTCGTCCGCATGATACGCCCCAGGCAGATTCTGGAAATCGGCACTTACAGCGGCTATTCGGCCATCTGCATGGCAGAGGGACTGGAGGAAGGAGGCATGATTCACACGTTTGAAATCAACGATGAACAGGAGGACTTCACCCGCCCGTGGCTGGAGCACTCGCCCTGCGCTGACAAGATTCGGTTCTACATCGGCGATGCACTGGAGCTGGTGCCCCGCCTCAACCTGCACTTTGATATGGCCTTCATCGACGGGAACAAACGGCACTACACCGACTACTACGAAATGATTCTCCCACGCCTCACATCCGGAGGCTACATTCTGGCAGACAACACCCTGTGGGACGGCCACGTGTTGAAAGAAGCAGCTTCCTCCGACCAGCAAACCATCGGCATACAGGCGTTCAATGACCTTGTGGCAGCCGACACGCGGGTGGAGAAAGTTATCCTCCCGCTACGCGACGGACTGACCATCATCCGGAAACGATAACCTTAACACCTATTTTATATTAATATGGATACTACCAGACAAAACAAAATCGCACGGCTCATCCAGAAAGAACTGAGCGACATATTTCAAAAGGAAACCAAAGCCATGGGTGGCGTATTGATTACGGTCAGTGTGGTGCGCATCAGCCCTGACTTGAGCGTGGCTCGTGCCTACCTGAGCATCTTCCCCTCCAACCGTAGTGAGGAAATTCTGAACAACATCAAGACACACGCCAAAAACATCCGCTACGAGTTGGGCAGCCGCGTACGTTTCCAACTGCGCATCATCCCCGAACTGCGCTTCTTCCTTGACGATTCACTGGACTACCTGGAAAAGATTGATGAGCTCCTGAAGGAATGAACCTGCCTCTCTACATCGCCAAGCGTTACCTCTTCTCGAAGAAATCGCACCATGCCATCAACATCATTTCGGGCATCTCTGTGTGCGGTGTGGCTCTTGCCACACTGGCTATGGTGTGCACGTTATCCGTTTTTAACGGCTTCCAAGACTTGGTGGCAAGTTTCTTCACCACCTTCGACCCAGAACTGAAAATCACCGTGCGTCAGGGCAAAGTGTTTGATTCGCAAGACAAGCGTCTCGCTCAAGTGCGTTTGCTGCCCGAAGTAGATGTGTTTTCTTGTTCGCTGGAAGACAATGCGATGGTGCAATACAAAGGCAAGCAGGCGATGGTGACACTCAAAGGGGTGGAGGATAACTTTGAACAACTCACAGACATTGACAGCATCCTTTACGGCCATGGTCATTTCATGCTCCGCGACGAAGTGGTCAACTATGGCATCCCCGGCATACAACTCACCTCCATACTGGGCTCCGGCATCGCTTTTGTCGACCCTTGGGAAGTGTATGTCCCCAAACGCAAGGCGCGTGTCAATATGGCTAATCCCGCAACCAGCTTCAACCGAAGCTATCTCTATTCACCGGGAGTGGTTTTTATCGTCAACCAACAGAAGTATGACGACTCTTACATCCTCGTGTCACTTGACTTCGCCCGACAGCTGTTTGACTATGATACGGAAGTCTCGGCCGTCGAACTGAAACTCAAGCCGGGCACCGACATGGCCCGGACAAAAGAAAAGATAAGTGAAATCATGGGCCCAGACTTCACCGTGGCCGACCGCTACGAACAACAAGCCGATGTTTTCCGCATCATGGAAATAGAGAAACTCATCGCCTACCTTTTTCTTACATTTATCTTGCTGATTGCCTGCTTCAACGTCATCGGCTCGCTCTCCATGCTCATCATCGACAAGAAAGCTGATGTGGCCACCCTGCGCAGCTTGGGAGCCGACGACCGGCTTATCATACGCATTTTCCTGTTTGAAGGGCGCATGATCTCCTTTTTAGGCGCCGTGGCCGGCATCCTTGCCGGACTGGCTCTCTGCTATGCACAGCAACGTTTCGGATTGCTCACACTTGGCACTTCGGCAGACAGCTTTGTTGTCGACGCCTATCCGGTGAGCGTCCATGCAATCGACATTCTTGTAATATTCGTCACCGTTATCGCCGTGGGATTCCTTGCTGTATGGTATCCTGTCCGCCACCTTAGCCGCAGATTACTCTAACGACTGGCAAACAAGATATAATAAATCACATGAGATGCACTCATCAACACAATGAGTGACATGCAGCCAATTTTCTATGGTGTAAATACGGGTAGAGTCAATAAAAACACGCGTCTGGAAGACTTCACCCTTTTATCCAAGCTTCGGGATTCAACTTCGCCGTCTCTTTGCGAAGCTGGAAGTGAAGAATGATGTTGCCCGAACCGTCGTCGGCCACACGACCGAGCGGATCGCGTGCCTTCACTTTCTGACCGCGTTTCACGCTAGTCGACGAAAGATTGCAATAGACAGAGATGTAACTCCCATGACGTACCAGCACATTGGTCATCCCGTTATATTGGAACACGGCAGACACCTCACCGTCGAAAATCGCACGTGCCTGCGCTCCAGCCTGTCCCTTGATGTCGATGCCTTTGTTGTCAAGCGCAACATAACGCATACCGGGCACATTGTGGCGGCCATAGTGCTCCACGATGAGATAAGGCCCTGTGATGGGAACGGGAAGAATGCCTTTGTTACGTTCGAAGACGGTTGACAGATTACGGTTGTCCGCATCCACCTTATAAGTCTCCATAGGGGCAGTCCTGGCAGATGAGGATGTCTTACTCTTTGCTGACGCAGCTTTATCCGCGCTCTCCTTTTTTGCAGACGCAATCTCCGCCTCAATCAGGCGGTCAATCTGTGCATTCAGGCGATCGGCCTCACGACGTTTCTTAGTCAATTCGCTTTGCAGACTCTTCTGTTTGCGCTGCAAGTCGGCAACGAGAGTCTGTTGACTCTTCTCTTGCGCTCTCAATTTGGCGAGCTCAGCTGTCTGGAGGTCGATCAAGCCGCTCTGTTCGATACGCACCTCGCGCAGTTCGCTCTGCTTTACCTCGATGTCTTTCTGACGACGCATGATGTCCTCAGCCTGCCGACGCTGAAAGTCACCATACTCACGCACATAGCGCAGACGGCGATAGGTCTGTGCAAGATTCTCTGCCGAAAATATGAACATCAGTTTGTCCTGCACCGAACGATTACGGTAACTATATCGGAGCGAAGCTGCATACTTGTCCTCCCGGTCGGCAAGCTGCTTACGCAAATCGTCCAGTTGGGCATGGAGCGTGTTCAGTTCGGCATCCAATGTCTTCACGTCACGTTCGATGGTTGCTATCAGTTTCTTGCGCTGCTCGATTTGCCCGGTCAGCACATTGAGGTCGTTCAGCAGACTGCGCACGTCTTTCCGTGTCGAAAGCAACATCTTTTCCGAAGCGGAAATCTCCTTCATCAAAGACCCGCGCTGAGTTTGCAACTCCCTAATCTTGCTGTTGGTTTGTGCCGACAGGGACAACGCCATGCATAACAAACAGACTGACAGCCACCACTTCTTCATAGGCCGAGACTTTGCATTTGCATCAACATCTTGATAAACTCGTCGCCACTGATGCGCCGATAACGTTTGGACACCTGTGTGCGTGTGGCCCAACCACCATCTGTCGCGATGCGGTTCAGAGAAATGGTCATCACGGCAGGTACATGCATCCCGGAAAGTTCCACTTTCTGAAGCGAGGGGAATTTCGCTCCGGCCAAGTCGACAAAATCACCATAACTCCACTTCAGTGCGCTGCCGGAAGCGGAACTTATCACCGTCTGTTCCAGCAAACCGGTGGCCAGGGAAGTCACGAAGCGATAGGCCAAACGACGGTTCGTCCGTCTAGCGGAAAGCACGGTGTTTTCCTTTTCATGTGTCACCTCAAAGTCAGAAGCCTCAGCCTGTGTCACCTGGGGCAAACCCGGCAATACCAGTTCATTCCAGAAAAGAGACTGAAGCGTGTAAAAATCGACCTGTGCCTCACGCAGGAAATGCACGTCACGATAAGCAACGGAAACGTATTGGTGATGAATGCGGTCAACAAGCAACACAGAATCACGCGTGAACTCAATGCGACCGCCCTCAATAATGCCGAAACCCACGAGAGAAAGCTGGATGACGTCGTCCTTCTTCATGCGAAGATTGCCACCTATCGAGAAATCTTTGCTGCCCAACTGCAATGAAAAGTGCATCTTGGCATTCACGCATTCGGTCTGGGGCACTTGTGCGATGACCCGCTCCACATGTTCCAAATCACTGACGGTTGTCATTTCCGGCGACTTCTCTGCCGGCAGGCGTGAGGAACGACATCCGGCAAGCAGTCCCACCGTCAGCGCCATGAGCAGCCCCGTCTTCCATATCGTCAGAGCTTTCATTCGGCAATGTATTTTTTCAGTTTAATCTTGCGCTCGAGTGTCTTTGATTCGTTGTCGTCCATTTTCAAAGCCTTCTGCCAATATTCCAACGCTTTTTCCACGTCACCCGTCATGTAATAGATGTCACCACAGTGTTCCGTCACTGTAGCACTGGGTGTTTTTTCGTTCTTTATGGCGTCGTCAATGTAGAGTTTGGCTTCCGTGTAGCGTCCCTTCTCAAAGAGAATCCAAGCATACGTATCAAGGTAAGTGCTGTTCTGCGGCTCGGCCTTGACCGTCTTATAACTCATCTCCTCGGCACGATCAAGGTCTTTGCGCTTGAGAGATAGGAAATAAGCATAATTGTTCAGAGTCACGATGTTGGCAGGATTGTACACCAATGACGAGTCGTATGCTGCATAGGCCAGCGTGTCTTCCTTCCTCTCATGATATAAATCACCAATCATCTGATAGAAGTCTGAAATGATATTCTTGTCGCTCTTTTCAGTGGCTTGCTTCACACCTTTCTGGAAGGTGGTGAGTGCATCGTCTTTGCTCCCAGCCTGATAGTAGGATATGCCCAGATAATAATAGAACTCGATGACCTCCGGATTGTATTCCAAGGCCGGACGACAGATGGCAATGGCATCCTCATAATCATTCTCCTTCACGGCATAACTCAACAGTTGCAAACGAGCCACCGTGTTGTCGGGCTCTATCTTGAGGATGTGGTTCAACACGCGCTTGATGCGGTCTTCAGGCATCTTCTTCGTAATCATGTATTGTGCACAAAGCATGCTCAAGTCGGCCACTTCCTGTTCAAGGGGGATGACCTTGCGAAACATATCCATCACACGGAGTGTGTCACCAACCTGTTCGGCATCGATGATGAGCTGGCGCATAATGTCAAGGCGCGTGGGTGTGTCGAGTTTTTCATTGAGAAGTGCCTTGTTCAGGTTCACATTGTATAAAGAGTCGTTGCCTGCACGTTGGTAGTAAGAAGCCACGGCAAGTTGCGCCTGCGCATTGTCTGGTTCCTCGCTCAACACTTCACAGATAGTGTGGTAGGCATCGTCCAGCCGGTTGTTGTCCAGATAGACACCGCCCAAAATCAGCTTGTAACGGGTGTCGTTCGGATATTCCTTCACCAGTCCTTCTATCTCCCGGAAAGCACGTGCCGTGCTGTCCATCTGAAGATAGATGCGGAACTTTTGCATCGAAAACTGTTCAGACTTTCCTTCCTTCACCTCCAGGCGGTCAAGCGCATGAATCACATTCGGATAGTCTTCCTTCTCCCCATAGAGCGCGACGAGCGTCATCAGCGACTCGCTACGCTGGGAAAATTGTGAAGCCATCGCCTCGTAGACAGCAATCGCCTTGTCTATTTGTCCGCTCTGTTGATAAAAGGCTGCCAGTGTCTGTTTGTACCAAAAATTATCAGGATTCAGCTCGACGGCTCGCTCGAAACAAGCCTCGGCTTTCTGTTTAAGCCCCATCACAGTGTAGAAGGAAGCCATCTCATAAAGCACCGTGGCCGATGTGGAGTCGATGCTCAGACAGTGTTCATACATTTCAAGTGCTGCGTCGTAGTTACCGGCCAGTTTCAGGCGGGAGGCCTCGATGAGGAAATATTCGAACTTTCGTTCCTCGTCGTCTGTCAGCGGCATTTCCGAGATTGTTGCCTTGCCCAACGGTGCGATGGTCTGCGACACCGACTTGCAGGAGGCGGCCAACATCAACACGCAACACACGGCACAGAGGGAAACACCGTGCAACGGAGGTATCATAAGGGCAGTTGTCAGTTTCATAGTCCACGAATTTATTACCTTCATCCTCACTCCTTTCCCGTGTGGCCGAATCCTCCGGCTCCGCGTTCGGTGTCGTCAAGCACGTCCACTTCGCTCCAATGCACCTGTTCGTAGCGTGCCACCACCATCTGGGCGATGCGCTCGCCGTCTTCCACCACGAAGTCTTCCGACGAAAGATTGACCAGAATGACACAGATTTCACCCCGATAGTCAGCATCAATAGTGCCCGGAGCATTAAGCACCCCGATTCCTTTTTTGATGGCCAAACCACTGCGCGGACGCACTTGCGCCTCATAGCCTTCAGGCAAGGCAATGTAAAGCCCCGTCGGCACCAGGCAACGCTGCAAAGGTTTCAGCACGATGGGGGCATCCAGATTGGCACGCAAATCCATACCGGCCGACAGTGCAGTGGCATAGGCGGGCAAGGGATGTTTTGACTTATTGATGATTTGTACGTTCATAAGTTAAGTTTAAAGAGATTCTATTATTATGCGAATATAGGTATTTCGGGAAACATAGGAGGAAAGATTTTCAATAATTTAAGAGCCTGTTCCAAAAACTCCGAATGCCACGACCCGCTTCCGGCAAAGTCCGCGGACGGGCTTTACTCCGCCCAAACGCGCCCTCCTTTCCGTGGTCGGCTACCCTCTATTCCGTCCTCGCCCGGCCTCCTTTCCGCGGTCGGCCCGAATCCTTGGCCACAACAGAGGGAAAATAGGACGAAAATCGTAACTTTGCCGACAGACCAATGATGCACACCACACTATGAACTGGAAACAACTCTTATCAAACAAACGGTTCGGCTTGGAAGAGCTCCATGCAAAGCGAAAAGACGACCGCACGGAGTTCCAGCGCGACTATGACAGGCTGATTTTCTCCGCTCCCTTCCGTCGCCTGCAGAACAAGACACAGGTGTTCCCCCTGCCGGGCAGCGTCTTCGTACATAACCGTCTGACTCACAGTCTGGAGGTGTCGTGCGTGGGACGTTCGCTGGGCAACGACTCTGCCAAACAGCTGCTCAAGCTCCATCCCGAACTATGCGACAGCCATCTGTCGGAAATCGGTGCCATCGTGTCAGCCGCCTGCCTGGCCCATGACATGGGAAATCCGCCTTTCGGGCACTCGGGCGAACGTGCCATCGGCACCTACTTCTCCGAAGGAAACGGGCTGCAACTGCGAGAAAAACTGTCGGAAATCGAATGGCAAGACCTGATACATTTCGAAGGAAACGCCAATGCCTTCCGCCTGCTCACCCACCAGTTCAGAGGCCGTCGGCAGGGAGGCTTCGTCATGACATACTCCACACTGGCTTCCATTGTGAAATACCCGTATGTCTCCACCCTGGCAGGCGAAAAGATGAAGTTCGGATTCTTCAGCAGTGAAGTGAACGACTTCCGGCGCATTGCCGACGAACTCGGCCTGACTCAGCTGAGCCGCGAAGGCGAACCGCTCCGCTACGTCCGCCACCCGTTGGTCTATCTGGTGGAAGCGGCCGATGACATCTGCTATCAGGTGATGGATATGGAAGATGCACACAAGCTGAAACTGGTGAGCACGGAGGAAATACGTCAACTATTCTTGGGATTCTTCGAGGGAAAGAAGCGGGAGCACATTTCCGGCATCTGCCACATGGTGAAGGATGTAAACGAGCAAGTGGCCTACCTTCGCTCGTCGGTCATCGGCACTCTGGTGAAGGAATGCACGCAAGCCTTTGTCGCACACGAAGAGGAGTTGCTCGCCGGCACCTTCCACGGATGTCTCACGGAGCGCATCAACTCTCCGGTGAAGGAGGCCTACGAAGCCTGTTCACGCAAAGCGTATGAGAAAATCTATCGTTCAAAGGATGTGGTCGACATCGAGTTGGCCGGCTTCAAAATCATCATGACCCTGCTCGACTTGCTCATAGAAGCCGTCATATCGCCCGAAAAAGCCTACTCGCAACTGCTCATTAACCGCGTGTCGGAGCAGTATGACGTGCACGCTCCGACGCTCTACGGTCGCATCCAGGCTGTGCTTGACTATCTGTCAGGCATGACAGACATCTATGCCCTCGACCTCTTCCGTAAAATCAACGGCAACAGTCTGCCGGCCGTATAAAAAACGACGGACAGCCAGTCCTCCATCAGAGGGCTGACTGTCCGTCGTCCTTTATCTATTAAATCTTAGTTAGCTTTATAAATCACTTTGTTAGCTCCCGAAGTAATTTTCAGCGCCTCAGGGTGTTGCTTAACAAACGACTCGATATGCCGGATGCGCTTTTCCTCCAGAATCTCGTCCACAGCTATAAGGATACCCGTCTCCTCCACATCGCCGAAACCATAATTAATGGCTGTGCCAAACATGCGCATCGTGGGCGACAGTCCCATGTAAGCGTTCACCAACGGTGGGATGTTATATCCCAGCTTACGCACTTCGGTGTTCAGAATTTTATAATCTTCCTTAAACTTGTCCTTGCAGAAAATCTTTTCCAGCAGCCTCGGGTCTGTTTCAAGCATCAGAGGCTTCATGGGAGTGATGAGGTTGTCCTTGTCGGCAAAATGTTTATTAAGGAAGTAAAGAATCATGTCACGTCCGAAGTGACTGTAAGAAGGATACATGGTCACCTTTCCAAAGAAATATCTCACCTCGGGCATCACGACGGTAAGCGCTCCCAATCCATCCCACAGATTATCAAGTGCAAACAACCCCTTCGAACCGGCTCTTGTCGACTGATATTCCAAAGTGACGAAAGAACGCCCCAACTCAATGGTCGTGGGCAGATAGTCTTTGATAAACGTATCCGAGAAGTGAAACATATGCGCTGTGGCCAAGCGTGGTTGACCATTCTCGTCAAATTCCACGTCAGTGCCTTTCAAGTAGCGATAGCCTCCGATAAGTTCCTCGGCTTCGGGATTCCAAACAATCAACTGCTTGTAAGGGTTCTCCATAGTGTCATACTCATCGAGATCAAGCGACTTGCCCGTTCCTCCTCCGGCCATGCGAAACGCAATCTCGCGCAAACGTCCAATCTCACGCAGCACATTTGGCGAATCTTGATACGTAACTATGTAGATTTCATTGTTGCTCCTGTTTGTAAAGCGAAGCCTTTTGTCTTCCGTAAGCTCTGACTTCAAAACTTCTTTCGCTATCGGTGCGATAATTTCTTCCATATATATTGATTTTTCAATTACAAGTTATAGACAATCGTCTTTACGTATTCCGCCCACTCGGTTGCTGTTTTTGTTTTGTCGAAAGTTTGCCAGGGGATAGGCTTGCCAATGGTCACACGGAACGTCTTATGCCGATTCTTAAACATCTCATCGGCCAGATAAAGCATGGCTATGTTGAATTTAATACCTAAGACTTTGCAGACATTAGCCAGATTGTAGAAAAAGTCGGAATTGCGTCCCTCGAAATGAATGGGCACGACATCACGCTGATGCTGCACACTCTTCACAATGAAAGCTTTCTTCCACTCCAAGTCACGAATGACTCCGTGCTTCTGCCGACGTGAGCACAGTCCTGCCGGGAACATGATGATATGATTGTCTGAACTAAATCCGGCTTCCACCATCTGAGGAAAATCCCTTGCTTGGGAGCCGGTCTTGTTGATAGGAATGAAGAGGGGTGCCAATCCTTTGAGATTCATCAGGAGGTCATTGACCAGATATTTAATCTTGCCGTTATAATGCTTGCCCAACAGATAACCCAATGCTACTCCGTCCTGACCACCCAGCGGGTGATTGCTTACGAACGTGTAAAAGCGATGGTCGTCTGGAAGGTTTTCCAAACCTTTCACCTCCAGCTTGGTGTCCAGGAAATGCATTCCTTCTTCCAGGAAGTCAATTCCGACTTTTCCTTCAACACTGATCAGAAATTCATTGATTTCATCCTGATGTATGATGCGTTTCAGATATGACACAACAAAACGGGGAACATACTTTGCCTTTTTCCCTGCCTTGGCATGCAATATCCGATCCACGTCTATCAAAAACGACGAATTAGCTGTCATTCTTATTCCAATCCAAATACTTAGTAAAGCGTTGCAAAAATAATGTATCTTTCGGATATCGGATTAATAGAACGTATAAAAAACATATTTTAAAGAGATTTTATTGCCACATTGCACACTAATCACTTTCCTGTGCGACGTTTATCCGCAAGTTTGGCGTACTTTTGCTTACGTAATTCATCATTTAGACAAAAAACTTAGAAACATGAATATCCTCGTTACTGAAGAAATGAAAAAGATTTGCCCACAATTTCGCGGGCTGGCCATACTGGCCGAAGTGCATAACACGACCTACTGCGAACCGCTATGGCAGGAAATCGAACGTTTCACGCACGACTATCGCCAACGTTACACAACCGAGTCCATCAAAACCATACCGGCCATCCAGGCCACCCGTGAAGCCTACAAACGGTGTGGCAAGGATCCGAGCCGTTACCGCCCTTCGGCCGAAGCTCTGTGCCGACGCATCCTGAAAGGCCACCCACTCTATCAAATTGACACACTTGTCGACCTCATCAACGTGGTATCCATCGCCAGCGGATATTCCATAGGCGGATTTGACGCTGACAAAATTGAGGGAGACACACTCACGCTGGGCATCGGAAAGGCCGGAGAACCTTACGAAGGCATCGGGCGCGGGCCGCTCAACATCGAAGGGATGCCTGTCTATCGAGATGCACGGGGAGGCATCGGGACTCCCACCAGCGACAACGAACGCACCAAACTCACCCTCCAGACCACACACCTGCTGACCGTCATCAACGGATATGGCGGCGAAGAAGGACTGGACGAAGCGGGCAGCTACATGCAGGAACTCCTGCGCCGATATGCCGGGTCGGACGGCGGGCAGGTCGTCCGGTTCTGACCGGAGTGCTTTATACAGGGTTTAACAGAAATGTTATCAATGAATTAAAAACCAATAAACTTCGTTTTCGGACGAGCCGTTTCCGGCAAAACATTGCTTTATTTGTATAACACACAAAAAACAAAGACTTATGAAAAAAATGCTATTCTTGCTCATGCTGATGTGCAGCACGGCAGCATGGGCGCAAACCGAAAAACGAATCTACACACGCTCCGAACAGGAAAACATGAGTGAAAGCCGGCAGAATGAACGCCAACAGCGTAAGCAGATGGAAGCCAAACTTGACTCCTTGAACTTTGTCCGGGCAGTGAAAGCGCTGGAAGGACTTGATTTCGTGCTGGAGGCCAAACAACTGCAATTCAAGCGCGGCAACACAGCCTTTGTCAGTGCCACAACCAACTTCATCTCACTGCACGACGAGTATGCAACCGTTCAAGTGGCACCCTTCTATAGCGGCGGACCGAACGGTGTGGGCGGTATCACGTTGGACGGAAGGGCTTCAAACATCAAAATGGAAACAGACAAACGTGGCAATGTGACCTTCACCATGAGCGTCATAGGCGTGGTGCTGTCGGCACGGGTGAGCATCTCGCTAATCAAAGGGAGCAACAAAGCCTCAGCCACTATCTATCCGAACTTCCATTCCAACAACATCACGCTGATTGGCGAGCTGATACCCACGGAAGAGTCCAGCGTGTTCAAAGGACAATCCATCTGAACTGCCTATCCGCAAAAGAAGACAATATTCGACAATCAGAGTCCCAAAAAACGCCCTGAAACAGAACGGCCGACAGAAGGTTTGTCGTATCTTTGGGCACAAATAAACCATAAGGCTATGATATTAGAATTCATCTTCCGCCTCTTCTTGGCCGGCGTATTGGGCGCACTCATCGGACTGGATCGCGAATATCGCGCCAAGGAAGCCGGCTATCGCACCCATTTCCTCGTATCGCTGGGCAGCGCGCTGCTCATGATTGTCTCTCAATTCGGCTTCGACGCACTGATTGGAGAGCCGGGCGTCAACCTTGACCCAAGCCGCATCGCCTCACAGGTGGTAACGGGTATAGGTTTCATCGGTGCGGGCACCATCATCTTCCAGAAACAAATCGTGCGCGGACTGACCACGGCTGCAGGCATCTGGGCCACGGCTGGCATCGGCATGACCATTGGTGCAGGCATGTACTGGCTGGGCATATCGGCCGCAGTACTCACCCTCGTGGGTCTGGAGGTGCTCAGCTACTTGTTCAAAAGCATCGGCATGAAAAGCTCCTACATAGAGTTTTCCACCTCACGGCGCGAAGTGGTGAATGCCGTGCGCGAACGTCTTCTGGCCAGCGGTTTCATCATTGCTTCCTACGAAATGGAGCAAGTGAACCATGAACGCGCCACGACCTATCAGGTGACAATGGTCATCAAGGCACGCAAGGCAGGCGAACAAGACCTGTTCAACATCCTTCAGGATTTTCAGGATGAGATGAATATTTACAAAGTGCAATAACACAACGGAGGGTATCCGCATCCATCTTTCCACACGCATGCGGGCACCCTCTTTTCCGCACCTGCCTACCCTCCTTTCCGTCCCCACCCGCCTTCCTTTCCGCGTTTGCCTGCTCTCCTTTCCGTGCAAGCTCCCAATTATGCCCCACGGAAGTGCCTCACACTCAAGAGATAGGCCTTATCAACATCGTGTTGAAAACTAATTCGCAGGTTTTTCACAAAATAAAGTACACGATACTCAGGAATTATGTATTTTTACACACAAAATTCAGCACTGAGAACAGTCTGGGAAACGAGACGGTAACGCACACGCACACAGCCCTGACGCTCATGCCCTTACTTTTTTCAACGACAGCCAAGAAAATGAATGCAGACAAAGTCTATCATGTGCCCGTCCTGCTCCATTCCAGTGTGGACAGCATGAACATCCGACCCGGAGGCGTGTATGTGGACGTGACCTTCGGAGGGGGCGGACATTCACGCGAGATACTGAAGTGTATGGACAGCACGGCTCGTCTCTACGGTTTCGACCAGGACGAGGATGCCGAGCAAAACATCATTGACGACCCGCGCTTCACTTTCGTGCGCAGCAACTTTCGCTACTTGCGCAACTTTCTGCGTTACTATGGCCACGAGGAGGTGGACGGCATTCTGGCAGACTTGGGCGTGTCTTCCCATCATTTCGACGACAGTGAGCGGGGATTCTCCTTCCGTTTCGAAGGGAAGCTGGACATGCGCATGAACAAGCGTTCAGGCCTCACGGCCGCCGACGTAGTCAACACGTATGCCGAAGAGCGGTTGGCCGACATCTTCCGTCTCTATGGAGAGCTGAAAAACAGCCGCAAACTGGCTTCCACGCTGGTGAAGGCACGCACACGCACGCCCTTCACCACGATTGACGACTTTCTCACCGTTGTGCGCCCACTCTTCGGTCGCGAGCGCGAGAAGAAAGAGCTGGCCAAGGCATTCCAGGCCCTGCGCATCGAAGTGAATCAGGAGATGGAAGCCTTGAAGGAGATGCTGACCGACGCTGTACGGGTGCTGAAACCCGGCGGACGGCTGGTGGTCATCACCTACCACTCGTTGGAAGACCGCATGGTGAAAAACCTCATGAAAACGGGAAACACGGAAGGACGCATGGAAAAGGACTTTTTCGGCAACGTGCAGACACCATTCCGTCTTGTAAACAACAAAGTCATCATCCCCGACGATGACGAACAGCTACGCAACCCTCGCTCACGCAGCGCCAAGCTCCGAATTGCGGAAAAGAACTAAACAACATGCCTTATGGAAGAAGAAGAAAGAAAGAACACAGACATACCCGAAACCGCCACACCTCAAGCAGCTCCGGAGCAAGAGACTGAGACTGAGGCAAAGGAACAGCCTGAGCAGTTGTCGCTCAAACTATTTGTAAAATACTTCCTGGGAGGCGAGATTCTGACCCATAAATTTTTCCAGCGTCAGTTCTGGCTGCTGATAGAGTTGGTGATATGTGCCATCCTCTACATCGGCAACCGCTATGCCTGCCAGCAGCAACTTATCGAAATCGACCGTCTGAAGAAGGAGCTGACCAACATGAAATATAACGCACTCACACGCTCTTCAGAGCTGACGGAAAGAAGCCGCCAGTCGAAAATCGAAGAATATGTGTCGCGAGAAAAGAGTGACCTTCAGACATCAACCAACCCTCCATACTTAATCAAGTGACCCATGGCCAAGCACAAGAATATCATGCGACGTTACTTCTGCCTCATCGCCATCATGATCGTGGTTGGCATATCCATCATCGTGAAGGGAGGTATCATCATGTTTGCCGAACATGACTACTGGCAAGTCGTGGCCAAACGTCTAGTGACAAACAACGTCACTGTGCCGGCCGTGCGGGGCAACATTCTCTCTGCCGACGGGCAACTCATGGCCAGCAGTCTGCCGGAATTTAAAATCTACATGGATTTCCTGGCGGGATGCTGGAAAAGAGACTCATCAAACAAGCCTGTTTTGGACGAGAAACTGGTGGCCGAAAAAAACAAACTAATCACTGCTCACCTGGATGACATAAGCACAGGATTGCACAAGTTGCTCCCCGACCGGAGCACACGCGAGTTCAAGAATGTCATCAAGAAGGGAATGCAGAAAAAAAGCCAATATCACCAGCTCTATCCCAATCGCATTTCCTACACAAAATATCAGGAGGTGAAGCAACTCCTCCAGTCTTACCTCGGGAAGAGCACCTGTGGCCTTGTAAATCAATCGTTCAACCGGCGCAAAAAGCCTTTCGGTTCGCTGGCACGACGCACACTAGGTGAGATGCACCCCTCCAAAGATTCTGCCATCAGCGGTCTGGAACTCTCGTTCGACTCCCTGCTGCGCGGCAGGCCCGGTGTGGCCCACAAGCAAAAGGTGATGAATCACGACCAGTTGCCCATCGTCGACCGTCAGCCGGAAGAAGGGTGTGACATCATCAGCACCATCGACGTAGACATGCAGGACATTGCCGAAAAAGCCTTGTATGACAAGCTGAAGGAAATCAACGCCCTTTGGGGAACAGCCGTCCTGATGGAAGTAGCCACGGGCGACGTGAAGGCCATCGTTAACCTGACACGGACGCACGACAGCGTCTATGTGGAAAAAGACAACTGGGCCGTGGGTGCCATGATGGAGCCCGGCTCCACTTTCAAGACAGCCTCCATCATGGTGGCCATGGACGATGGTTACATCACACCAGACTACGAAGTGGACACGGGCAATGGCGTCATGCCCATGCATGGAGGCATCATGCGTGACCATAACTGGCGCAATGGCGGCTACGGAAAGATAAACGTAAGCCGCATCCTCGAAGTGTCATCAAACATAGGCGTGTCCTACATCATCGACCGCTTTTACCATAACGACCCTCAAAAGTATGTTGACGGGCTGAAGCGCATGAGCCTCGACCAGCCCCTTCACCTGCAAGTGCCCGGCGAAGGCAAACCCAACATTCGGGGGCCGAAAGAGAAGTATTTTGCAGGCACGACACTCCCGTGGATGAGCATCGGTTATGAAACCATGATTCCCCCCATAAACATCCTGACATTCTATAATGCCATTGCCAACGGCGGAAAAATGGTGCGTCCGCGTTTCGTGACAGAAGCTGTGCGCGACGGCAAAGTCGTGGAGCAATATCCCGTGGAAGTCATCAACCCGAAAATATGCTCCGACACCACACTTATGTGGATACACACCATCCTCCGACGAGTGGTCAGTCAAGGTTTGGCCAAACCGGCGGGAAGCAAGCAGTTCAATGTGTCGGGCAAGACGGGCACGGCACAAGTGGCGCAAGGAAACAAAGGATACAAATCGAGCACAGTGCAATATCTGGTTAGTTTCTGCGGATATTTCCCATCCGAACATCCGAAATACAGTTGCATTGTGTCCATCAGAATCCCTCATGGGCCAGCATCCGGAGGTCTGATGGCGGGCAGTGTGTTCAGTCGCATCGCCGAACGCGTCTATGCCAAGGATCTGACACTGAATCTGGAAGATGCCATCGACTCTACCTCTGTCGTTATTCCTACCGTGAAAAATGGCAACCTGAACGAAGCGGCCCATGTGCTAAACGCGCTGGACATAAAAATGGTGTGCAGTGCAGATTTGGATGAAGCCTCTGAATGGGGAAAAGCGACACACGAGTCTGATGCTGTGAGACTACAGCCCAGAGAGTTCTCCAAAGGACTTGTTCCTGACGTGAAAGGCATGGGAGCCAAAGATGCTGTCTACATTCTTGAACAAGCCGGACTGCACGTCCGCCTGGAAGGCATAGGCCAGGTCTATTGGCAAAGTCTGCCTCCCGGAAGCACAATCGTGAAAGGACGAAGCATTACACTGCAATTAAGGAACTGAACAAAGTGAACTTTAAAAAATAATACAGTCTTATGAAACTGGAGATACTGATTAAAGATATCAAGATAAAGAACCTGACGGGCGACCGACAATGCAACATCACGGGCGTAAACATCGACTCACGCCGAATCGAACCGGGACATCTGTTTGTCGCCCTGCGTGGCACTCAAGCTGACGGACACTCCTACATCGGTAAAGCCATCAGCCAAGGGGCTGCAGCCATCCTGTGCGAGACTCTGCCCGACACACTGAATGAAGGCGTGACCTATGTGCAAGTGGACAACACCGAAGACGTCGTAGGGCAAGTGGCTACCACTTTCTATGGCCATCCTACGTCAAGACTGAAACTGGTGGGCGTGACCGGAACGAACGGCAAGACGACCATTGCTACCTTATTATATAATATGTTCCGCCATTTCGGCTATAAAGCAGGACTACTCTCGACTGTGTGCAATTACATCGATGGCGAAGCCATTCCCACCGATCATACAACCCCTGACCCCATCACGCTAAATTCACTGCTGGGACGCATGGCCGATGCGGGCTGCCAATATGTCTTCATGGAAGTGAGCTCGCACTCCGTAGTTCAAAAACGTATCGGAGGGCTGCAATTCGCCGGGGGCATCTTTACCAACCTGACACGCGACCATCTGGACTATCATAAGATATTCGAGAACTATCTGAAAGCAAAGAAAGCCTTCTTCGACGAACTTCCCAAGACAGCCTTTGCTCTCATCAATGCCGATGACCGTAATGGAAATGTCATGGTGCAGAACACTCGTGCCCGGATTGCGGCCTATTCACTTCGCAGTCTGGCAGACTTCCAAGGAAAAGTGTTGGAAGACGGTTTTGAAGGCATGCTGCTCGACATCAATGGCACGGAAGTAAACGTACAATTCATCGGCCGCTTCAATGCGTCCAATCTCTTGGCTGTCTACGGAGCAGCCGTCCTTCTCGGACAAAAGCCGGAAGACGTACTCGTGGCACTGAGCCTTCTGCGCCCGGTGGCCGGCCGATTTGACTCCATGCGCTCACCAAGCGGCTACACGGCCATCGTGGACTATGCCCACACGCCCGATGCATTGGGAAATGTGCTGAATGCCATCCATGAAGTGCTTCGCGGACGTGGACAAGTCATCACCGTGGTCGGCGCTGGAGGCAACCGTGACAAGGGGAAACGCCCCCTCATGGCACAAGAAGCGGCAAAGCAAAGCGACCGCCTTCTAATCACTTCTGACAATCCTCGTTTCGAAGATCCCCAGGCCATTATCGACGACATGCTGGCCGGACTGACAGCCGAAGACAAAAAGAAGACACTTGCCATCGCCGACCGTCGCGAGGCCATCCGCATGGCATGCATGCTAGCCCAGCCGGGCGATGTCGTTCTGGTGGCGGGAAAAGGACATGAAGACTATCAAGAAATCAAAGGTGTGAAACACCACTTCGATGACCGGGAAGTCATCCGTGACATATTTGCAAACTGAATATAACTAAACCTTTAACTAACGGTTCATGCTCTACTATTTATTCAACTATCTGGAAAAACTCAATTTCCCGGGAGCACGCATGTTCGGCTATGTGTCATTCCGCTCGCTCATGGCCATCATTCTGGCACTGCTCATCTCCGCCATTTTTGGTCAATATTTCATTTCCCTGCTGAAACGGAAGCAAATCTCAGAGACACAGCGAGACGCCAGCATCGACCCGTTCAACACGAACAAAGTGGGTGTACCCACGATGGGGGGGATTATCATCATCGTGGCCATCCTTATCCCGTGTCTTCTGCTCGGGAAGTTGCACAATATCTATATGATACTGATGCTCATCACCACCGTATGGCTGGGTACACTTGGTTTCTTGGACGACTATATCAAAGTGTTCAAGCATGACAAGGAAGGCTTGCACGGCAAATTCAAGATTGTCGGACAGGTAGGTTTAGGACTTATTGTCGGGCTCACTCTCTACTTGAGTCCGGACGTGGTTATCCGTAAAAACATCGAGACAACACAACACAACAACACTGTGGCTATTGTGCATAAGAGCGAGGCAGAGAAATCTACACAAACCACCATACCTTTCTTCAAAAACAACAATTTGGACTACGCTGACATCGTTGGATTCATGGGCAAGCATAAAGAGACTGCAGGTTGGATTCTCTTTGCCTTAGTGACCATTTTTGTGGTTACAGCCGTATCAAACGGAGCCAACCTGAACGACGGCATGGACGGCATGGCAGCCGGAAATTCTGCCATCATTGGCGTAACACTGGGCATATTGGCCTACGTGTCGAGTCACATCGAATACGCAGGCTATCTTAATATAATGTATATACCGGGCAGCGAGGAACTGGTCATCTTCATCTGTGCCTTCATCGGTGCTCTGATCGGTTTCTTGTGGTATAATGCCTACCCTGCCCAAATTTTCATGGGCGACACAGGAAGCCTGACCATCGGTGGCATCATTGCCGTGTTTGCCATCATCATACACAAGGAACTGCTCATTCCCATCCTCTGCGGGGTCTTTTTGGTGGAAAACCTTTCGGTCATCCTCCAGGTGCGTTACTACAAAAACGGGAAGAAACGAGGCATCAAGCAACGCTTGTTCAAGCGGACCCCCATCCATGATCATTTTCGCACGACCTTCGCACAGCTCGATCCCAACTGCCACTATGTATTCACAAAGCCGGCCAATGCGTTCCACGAGTCAAAGATTACGATTCGTTTCTGGATTGTAACCATTGTGCTGGCGGCCATCACCATAATTACACTTAAAATCAGATAACGATGAAACGTATTGTTATTTTAGGAGCCGGCGAAAGCGGAGCCGGTGCAGCTGTCTTAGCCAAGGTGAAAGGCTTCGACGTGTTCGTATCGGACATGTCGTCCATTAAAGATAAGTATAAGCAGCAGCTCGACTCACACGGCATCATGTGGGAGGAAGGACACCACACTGAAGACCGCATCCTCAATGCCGACGAAATCATCAAGAGCCCAGGCATACCCAACGACGCTCCCATAGTGCTGAAAGCAAAAGCCAAGGGGATACCCATCATCTCTGAAATCGAGTTTGCCGGACGATATACGCATGCCAAGATGATTTGCATCACAGGTAGCAATGGCAAGACCACCACAACCTCGCTCATCTATCACATCTTCCGCAGTGCAGGACTCAATGTCGGACTGGCGGGAAACATCGGACAGAGCCTTGCTCTGCAAGTGGCTGAGAAAGACTATGACTATTATGTTATTGAACTAAGTAGCTTCCAGTTGGACAACATGTATAACTTTCGTGCCAACATCGCCGTGCTCATGAACATCACCCCCGACCACCTGGACCGCTACGACCACAACATGCAAAACTACATTGACGCCAAATTCCGCATCATTCAGAACCAGACACACGACGACGCTTTCGTGTTCTGGAACGATGACCCCATCATCCAGCGCGAGCTCAAGAAGTATGGCTTGCAAGCCAAGCTCTGCCCCTTCTCTGAACTGAAAGAAAAAGGTGTCATAGCTTATACGGAGGACAATAAGCTCTACTTCACCGAGCCTATCGCCTTCAACATGGAGGAAGAGGAACTTGCCCTCACCGGTAGGCACAACCTCTATAACTCAATGGCAGCCGGTATCTCGGCCAACCTCGCAGGTATTCGCAAGGAGACCATTCGCGAAGCCCTGCGCGACTTCAAAGGCGTACCACACCGATTGGAACGGGTAGCTACTGTGGATGGCGTAACATACATCAACGACTCCAAAGCTACTAATATAAACTCCTGCTGGTATGCCCTGCAAAGCATGACCACACCCACGGTGCTCATTCTAGGCGGAAAAGACAAAGGCAACGACTACAACGACATCAAGGAACTGGTGAAGGAGAAATGCCGCGCACTGGTCTACTTGGGACTGCACAACGAGAAACTGCATGACTTCTTCGACCCAATGGAATTACCTGTGGCCGACGTACAAAGCATGGCCGACGCTGTCGACGCTGCACGCCGTATGGCCCGTCCGGGAGACACCGTGCTGCTGAGTCCTTGCTGTGCCAGCTTCGACCTATTCAAAAGTTATGAAGACCGCGGTGACCAGTTCAAAGCCTGCGTAAGCACTCTGCAACCACCCTCTAACAACTGCTGACGTTTATGGAACTCATCAAGAATCTCTTCAAGGGCGACAAAGTGGTGTGGGTCATTTTCATGTTGCTTTGCTTCATCTCCATCATTGAAGTGTTCAGCGCGACGAGCACACTGTCTTTCGCCACGGGCGACTATTGGGCACCCATCCGACGCCACAGTCTGTTTCTCTTCGGAGGAGCACTGCTGGCCATGTTCGTGCAGTTCATCCCACTGCGTGTGTTCAAATTAGCCCCGCTGTTGCTGTTTATCTCCTGTATATTCCTCATCTTGCTGTTGTGCGGCTTAGGTGTCGAAAAAAACGACGGTGCACGCTGGTTCAACCTTTTCGGCATTACTTTCCAGCCTTCTGAGTTGGCCAAGATGGGATTGGTCATCACTACTGCCCTCCTCCTTTCCATTCACCAAGAAGATAAAGGGGCTTCACCGAAAGCCATCAAGTTCATTTTGTGGCCTGCAGGCTTCACACTCGTGTTCATTGCACCGGAAAACCTCTCCACTGCCCTTATCTTGGGTCTCGTTGTTTTCCTCATGATGCTTATTGGTCACGTTCCCTTACGCCAGATGGCCAAACTGACGGGTGCACTCATAGTCGCAAGCGCACTCTTCTGCGCCTTTCTTGTGGTGACACCTGACGAAACGCTAAAGAAAATCCCCTTATTGGAAAAACGCGGCCCCACGTGGAAGGGACGTATCTCAGATTTCAGGGATAAGGAACATAAGAACATCCCGCCTGAGGAGTTTGACATCCAAAGCAAGGAAAACTACCAAGTGGGGCATGCCAACATTGCCATTTCGTCGGGGCATATTCTCGGACGCGGCCCGGGCAACTCAAAGGCACGCGATTTCCTGCCACATGCCTACTCGGATTTCATTTTTGCCATCATCCTCGAGGAGCTGGGCCTTATCCCCGGCGCCATCATTATCGCCCTCTACATCATTCTGCTCATACGCACGGCCAAGATTGCCAACAAGTGTGACAAAGACTTTCCTGCACTGATGGTCATTGGTATCGCACTACTCATCGTCACACAGGCACTGGTCAACATGATGGTGGCTGTCGGGCTCTTTCCCGTCACAGGACAACCTCTGCCCCTCATCAGCCGAGGTGGCACATCGACCATCATCAACTGCGTCTACGTCGGCATCATCTTGAGCGTAAGCCGTTACAACAACCTGAAGGTTGAAAAACAACAAGCGCTTGCCGAAGGTGACACCTCCCAAGCCGAACGGCTGAAGGAGATGGACAAGGGACTGGAAAACAGCACATCATAATCGCAGTCTTCCTAATACGAAAACACAAAAAGAAAGAGCAAAATAAGATTTGAACACAGAGTCACAAAGGCACAGACATTCGATTCTCTGCGCCGGTGTGCGCTCTGTGTTTGTTTTTCATTCCATCGCTTAGGAGTTTTTCAATATCTATGCGGCTGCCAATCTCACAGCTGCAAGCATCCACCAACCTAAATTGTTATACGAATGTAATCCGTCTGTCACTCTCACTTCAACATTCTGTAAGATTTATGTAACACGAGCACCGTTATTTTGCTGCGTCTAATTTAAATCAATAACGAATGAGAAGAATTGCAAAAGCAACAGGACTTCTACTACTCTCTACCGTTCTGTGCAATCCAGTGTCAGCAGATAATAACAGTGAAGACCCCGTGGTCGGTGTGATACGTGGACGTGTGGTCGATTCTGAAAAGCACATTCTGCCAGGTGCAACCATCTTCATTGAAAACCTGAAAACCGGTGTGGTGAGCGATATCAACGGTTTTTACACTCTGGCCAACCTGAAACCGGGTACCTACCAGATGAAAGTCAGCTATGTGGGCTATGAGCCCATCTACCTCACGCTCAATGTGCCAGAGGGTAAAATTGTGGAACGAGACATCACGATGAACGAAGGTGTTGAACTACAGGAAGTGGTCGTGGGAGGCGTGTTTCAAGGACAAAGCCGCGCCATCAATCAACAGAAGAGCAACTTTAACCTGACAAACATCGTCTCAGCCGACCAAGTGGGCAAGTTTCCCGACTCCAACATAGGCGACGCCCTGAAACGCATCAGCGGCATCAATGTGCAATATGACCAAGGCGAAGCCCGTTTCGGACAGGTACGTGGCACCTCGCCCGACCTCTCAAGCGTGTCCATCAACGGCAACCGTCTCCCCTCGGCCGAAGGCGACGCACGCAACGTGCAGCTCGACCTCATCCCGGCCGACATGATTCAGACCATTGAAGTGAACAAGGTGGTAACGGCCGATATGGATGGTGACGCCATTGGCGGAGCCATCAACCTCATCACGAAAAACACACCCTATCACAGGGTGTTCAATGCCAACGTTGGCACAGGTTACAACTGGATCAGCGACAAGATGCAGCTCAACTTGGGCCTGACCTACGGCGACCGCTTCTTCAACAACAAACTGGGGCTCATGGCAGCCATCTCCTACCAGAACTCACCTGCCGGCTCGGACAACACGGAGTTTGAGTATGACATTGACGACAATGACAACGTGGTGCTCACCGATGCCGAGATACGCCAGTACTACGTCACCCGCGAACGCCAGAGCTATTCACTTTCTCTCGACTATGAATTCTCACCCACCCAGAAGCTCTACTTCAACGGCATCTACAACCGGCGCAACGATTGGGAAAACCGCTACGGACTGACCTATAAGGACCTGGCCGACGGAGCCGGTGAACAATCAGTCGAGTCGCAAATAAAAACCGGTTCGGACAACAACCGCAACGCACGCCGCGAACTGCAACAGACGATGGACTTCACTCTGGGTGGCAACCACCTTCTGTGGAACCGCTTGCAGAGCGACTGGTCAGTGTCCTACTCACGAGCCACAGAGAATAAGCCCGACGAACGCTACTTCACCCTGAAACAAGAAGGACTCACCATCGACATGGCCGATGCCGGCGGACGCCACCCCTACTCGCTCACATCCATTTCCCTGACATCGGGCACATGGGAAGTCGACGAGTTCACCAATGCCAATGAAGACGTGGCTGAAAACGAATGGAAGGCCAAGCTCGACTTTGAGTTACCCCTTGCCAAAGGCATTTTCGGCAACAGCCTCAAATTTGGTGCAAAATACACCCACAAGCATAAAACCAAAGAAAACATCTGCTACGACTATGCCGGAGGATATGCCGACACTTACGGCGATGAATGGAAGAACAACCTCGCCATGCAGATACGCGACGGTTTCATGGCAGGCGACCAATATACACCTACGGAGTTTGTCGACAAGCACTACATCGGCAACTTTACCAGTGCCGACTTGAATGCCCTCGGCGGCGAGCGCGTGTGGGAAGAGTCGTCGGGCGACTACGATGCCACAGAACAAGTGACGGCTGCCTATGCCCGCTTCACACAGAAACTCGGCCCGAAGCTGGAGATGATGCTCGGCCTTCGTGTGGAAGCCACCAACCTGAAGACCAGCGGATTCAACTGGGTGACCGACGAGGACGAGAACGAATCATTGCAAAGCACCGGTACGTATAAGAACAACTACGTCAACTGGCTGCCGAGCGTACTCTTCAAGTGGGATGTGAACAACGACTTCAAAGTGCGCGCCTCCTACACGAAGACACTCTCACGACCGAAATATACAAACCTTGTGGCCGGTGCATCCATTGACCGCACGGAAACACCCGTGGAAGTCTATGTCGGCAATCCCGACCTGAAGCCCATCACGTCAAACAACTTTGACCTTTCGGGTGAATATTACTTCAAAAGCGTAGGCCTCGTGTCTGCCGGCGTGTTCTATAAGCGCGTGAAGGACTTCATCGTCGAGTATGAACAGAACCACGTGACCTACGGCAACTACACGGACGTCTCCCTGACACAGCCGCTCAACGCTTTCGATGCCGACCTCTTCGGCGTGGAGGTGAGCTACCAACGCGACTTCAGTTTCATTGCTCCCGTCCTGAAATGCGTAGGCTTCTACGGCAACTACACCTACACGCACAGCAACATCACCAAGTCAATCTTTGGTGACAAGGACGAGCAAGTGCTCCCGGGTTCACCCGAGCACATGGCCAACGCTTCGCTCTACTTCGACAAGTGGGGATTGAACGTGCGCCTGTCATACAACTTCACCTCGGCCTTCCAGGACGATGAAGAGTATCAGGATGAAAGCCGCCTGCGCCGCTATTATGACAAGACGAACTATCTTGACCTCAATGCCAGCTACACCTGGGGCAAAAAGTTCAAATACACCGTCTATGCTTCGGCCAACAACCTGCTCAACCAACCCCTGCGCTACTACCAAGGCACTAAAGACCGCACGATGCAGGTGGAATACTACGGCATACGGGTCAATGCCGGCTTCAAGATAGCTTTCTAAACATTATTCCCTATATTCACAAACCAAAGACAATCAATCAAGAAAAGAACCGACTATGAATGCAATGAAGAAACTCTTCACCGCGTGCCTGATTCTCTGCACGGCCACATTCTCCTTTGCGCAGACACCTGCCGAATGGGCCAAACTCGAGAAAGACGTCAATTTCTACGTGGCCAACGACCTGGGCCGCAACGGCTACTACGACCAGAAAACCATCGCCGAGCTTATGGGTACGATGGCTGAAACCGTGGGTATCGAATGCGTGGTGGCTGCCGGCGACGTGCACCACTTCGAGGGTGTGCGCAGCGTGAACGACCCCCTGTGGATGACCAACTACGAACTCATCTACAGCCACCCGGAGCTGATGCTCCCGTGGTATCCCATCATGGGCAATCACGAATATCGTGGAAACACGCAGGCTGTGCTTGACTATACCAAGGTGAGCGCCCGCTGGGACATGAAGGGACGTTACTACACGAAAGTTGTGGAAGACAACGATGTGACAGTGCGCCTTGTGCTCATCGACACGTCACCGCTTCTTGACAAATATCGCAAGGACACGGAGAAATATCCCGACGCCGGCAAGCAGGACATCGACACCCAGCTGAAATGGCTCGACGAGGTGCTTGCTTCTGCCAAAGAAGACTGGGTGCTCGTCATCGGGCATCACCCCATCTATGCAGACACAGACAAGAACGAGAAGGAACGCACGGACATGCAAAACCGTGTGAACAGCATCCTGCTCCGTCATCCAAACGTGGCCATGTACATCTGCGGACACATCCACACCTTCCAGCACATCCGCAAGCCGGACACCGACATTGACTACGTGGTCAACTCCTCGGCTTCGCTCAGCCGCGACGTGAGGCCCACTGACGGCACCGTGTTCTGCAGCAACGAACCGGGCTTCTCCCTCGTGTCGGCCGATAAAAACACATTGTCGCTCCACATGATTGACAAAGAAGGGCACGTGCTCCACACCGTGCAGAAAAGCAAGTAAGCAGCAGAATCAAACATCGCACTTGTCAGAAGTCAAAACCGTCACCGGGTGATGCGGAAAGGTCGTCGGCCATCCGCTCATCCGGTGACATCCTTTTTCCCCTTTACGGACGCCCTCCTTTGCGCCCGCATCCGCCCTCTACTCCGCCCGACCACGCCCTCCTTTCCGCTCACGGGCGCCCTCTATGCCCGGTCCGGCCACCTTCCACAACCATCTTCCGTGTTTCACCATTCGCCAACTAAAAAACTAAAAATAATACGCTAATTCCGACTGTTCCTATACTTTTTTTGGTATTACTCGAAAAAAAACTATCAAAACGTCGATTTTTACAATATAATATACTACATTTGCTTATGATAGAGTTATTAAGCGACTGAACATCCGCAAGGCTCCGTCCCCAAAGAAGACAACTTACGGATATTCACTAAAAAACAATCAAATCCTCAACAGAATGGAAAGAATTGATAATTTAGATCGTCGCATTCTGGAGATTATTTCCCAGAATGCACGCATCCCGTTCAAAGACGTTGCTGCTGAATGCGGCGTGTCCCGCGCAGCCATCCACCAACGCGTACAGCGTCTGATTGATCTCGGTGTCATCATAGGCTCTGGCTATCATGTCAACCCGAAAAGCCTGGGTTACAGTACATGCACGTATGTGGGAGTTAAATTGGAGAGAGGCTCGATGTACAAAGATGCTGTGGCTCAGTTGGAAAACATTCGCGAAATCGTCGAATGCCACTTCACGACCGGTCCCTACACGATGCTCATCAAGCTTTATGCACGTGACAACGAGCACCTGATGGAGTTGCTGAACCGGCGCATACAGGAAATTCCCGGAGTGACAGCCACGGAAACCCTTATCTCTCTGGAACAAAGCATCAAGAAGGAAATCCCCATCAGCGAGAAATAAGTTCATGGAGTGTCTTAACAGCTTGCATTTCTCGGGACTTTTAATTGGCATCTGCACGTTCCTCATCATCGGTTTCTTCCATCCGGTGGTGGTGAAGTGTGAGTACTATTTCGGCACACGCTGCTGGTGGGTTTTCCTGCTGCTGGGCATCGGAGGCGTTGTCAGCTCGCTTCTGACAGACAATGTGCTGATGTCCACGCTGCTGGGTGTGTTTGCTTTCTCCTCTTTCTGGAGCATCAAAGAGATTTTTGAACAGGAAGAGAGGGTGAAGAAAGGCTGGTTTCCGAAGAATCCGAAACGCACCTATAAGTTTTAAGCATCCGGACAAGTCGGACTTGAAAACGAAAATCATAGTATGAAGACATTTGACATTGAGCGGACGTATGAAGACGTTCATGCTTCATACCCCGGATATCAACGATTGCCCGTCATTGGAGTGACAGCCAACTTCAGTGACGGGAATTGTTTATTGAGCGACGGTTATTGCACCTCCGTGCTGCGTGCCGGAGGCACACCCCTCATCATCCCTCCCTATGAGGAGCGCGATGCACTTCTCTCCACCCTCGACAGCATCGACGGCTTGCTACTCACAGGTGGAGGCGACATCAATCCCCTCTTTCTCGGTGAAGAGCCTTTGGAGCAACTGCAAAGCATCAACCACCGGCGCGACCGCCAAGAACTGTTGCTGGCACGCCTAGCAGCCGACCGTCAGATTCCCATGCTGGGCATCTGCCGAGGCATTCAAGTGATGAACGCTGCCTTCGGAGGAAAACTCTACCAGGACATACACACTCAAGCAGGTGTGACGTGTCTGAAGCATGACCAGCAACTCGACCGCAGCTATGCCTCGCACACCGTGCGCATCGACGAGGGGACAACGTTGTCACGCTTGTTTCCAGACTGCAACGTGCTCCCCGTGAACTCATTCCATCATCAGGCTGTGAGCGAACCGGCCCCGGGCTTCCGTGTCTGTGCCCGTGCTGCCGACGGCATCATCGAAGCCATCGAGTCAGCCGAACACAAGTCAATGCTGGGTGTGCAGTGGCATCCCGAATGCATGGTGTTGGCCGGCGACGAGAGCATGTTGCCACTGTTTCACTGGTTGGTGGACGAAGCCGCTTCATTCGCCCGTGCAAAAGAGTTGCATGCCCGCATCGTCACCCTCGACAGCCACTGCGACACACCAATGTTCTTCCACGAAGGCATCCGGTTTCACACACGTGACCCACACGTGTTGGTCGACCTGCACAAGATGAACGAGGGAAAGCTGGATGCCACTATCATGGTGGCCTACCTAAAACAAGGCGAGCGCGACCCAGAATCACTGCTTGCAGCCACAGCCAAGGCCGACCGCATTCTGAACCAAATTGAAGAAATGGTGCATGCCAATGCGTCTTATGTGGACATTGCACGCACACCGGCTGACATCGTACGCTTGAAACGCGAGGGAAAGAAAGCCATCATGCTGGGAATCGAAAACGGATATGCCGTCGGACGCGACCTGACAAACATCGCACGTTTCCGCCAGCGGGGTGTCGTCTACATGACTCTCTGCCACAACGGAGACAACGACATCTGTGACTCGGCACGGGGCAACGGCGAACATGGAGGACTGAGCCCGTTCGGCCGTGAAGCCGTGCACGAGATGAACCGCACGGGAATGCTCGTTGACCTTTCGCACGCCTCGGAACAAAGTTTCTATGATACATTGGAATGCAGCACACACCCCGTCGTGTGCTCCCACTCATCATGCCGCACCCTATGCGACCATCCACGAAACTTGACAGACGACCAACTGCGGGCACTTGCCCACAACGGCGGTGTGGCACAGGTGTGTCTCTACGGGGGCTTTCTCCGCCTCGACGGACAAGCCGGTCTGCCCGATGTCATCGAACATCTGAACCACATGGTGAGCATCATGGGCATCAACCACGTGGGCATCGGCACTGATTTCGACGGTGACGGAGGAGTGCCCGGCTGTGCATCGGCCGCAGAAGTCATCAATCTCACGCGCCGCCTGCTCGCAGAGCGTTACTCGGAGGAAGACATCCGGAAAATCTGGGGAGGCAACTTCTTACGTGTGATGGCTCATGTACAAGGAAACTGAAATGCTCCATTGTCCATTTGTCAATCAGCTTTAGCACGCAACAACGCTAAGGCCTTGTTTTCCGCAGCCTCCATGATGTCCCGCTCGCCCGGCCCCTTATCGTTGATGCCGCAAAGATGAAGAATGCCATGAATGATGACACGGTGGAGTTCTTCGTCGTAGGCGGCACCCACCTGCTCGGCGTTTGTACGCACCGTGTCGAGGCTGATAAAGAGGTCGCCGCTGATGACATCTCCCTCGGTGTAGTCGAACGTGATGATGTCCGTGTAGTAGTCATGTTGCAGATATTCCCGGTTCACTTCCAGAATTTTCTCGTCATTGCAAAAGATGTAGGCAATCTCGCCCACCCGTTTGCCATAGGTGGCAGCCACGGCTTTCACCCATGCACTTGTCTCGCGCCGCTTGATGGACGGAAACTTCACGCCGTCCGTCTGATAAGTAATCATATTTCAGTCTTTACATTTAATCAACAAGCTGACAATGTTCCGGAGAACCCATCAGCCGAAAAACAAATAGGCCATGCAAATGGCAGCTATCACTCCCGCCAGGTCGGCCAGCAAGCCGCAGGCCACGGCATGGCGCGTGTAACGAATGCCCACACTGCCGAAATAGACAGCCAGGATGTAGAAAGTCGTGTCTGTGGAGCCCTGGAAGATGCAAGCCAACCGACCGGCAAATGAATCGGCTCCGTAAGTATTCATTGCATCGACCATCATGCCCCGTGCACCGCTTCCGCTCAGAGGTTTCATCAACGCCGTAGGCAACGCACCCACGAAATCCGTGTCGCCCCCACAGGAAGCGACCACCCACTCCACGACACCCACCAGCATATCCATTGCCCCCGACGCACGAAACACCCCGATGCCTACCAACATGGCCACCAGATAGGGGATGATGCGCACAGCTGTCTGGAATCCCTCCTTCGCACCGTCGATGAAAGCATCATAGACATTAATGCGCCGCCGGACACCTGCGAGGATAAACACCACTATAATAAGAAACAGGAGGATGTTGGCCACTGACGTGGAAAGGGCATCTATCTGCACACGCGACAGACTGTCCAGCCCCACGATGAGCAAGGCTACGGCCAACGTGGTACCCCCGAGCGTGAGAAGGAGTGTCCGGTTGAGAAGATTGATGCGCTGGTAGAGGCTCACGCAGATGATGCCCGCCAGCGTGGAAAAGAATGTGGCCAGCAACAAGGGGACAAAGACATCGGTCGGCTGTGCCGCGCCCAGCTGGGCACGATAGACCATGATGCTGATGGGGATAATGGTCAGTCCCGATGTGTTCAGCACGAGAAACATAATCATCGGGTTCGAAGCCGTGTCCTTGTGCGGATTGAGTTTCTGGAGTTCTTCCATCGCCTTCAGACCCATGGGTGTGGCAGCATTGTCCAGCCCCAGCATGTTGGCCGCGATGTTCATGAAGATAGCCCCCGTGGCAGGATGCCCCTTAGGGATGTCGGGAAACAGACGGACAAACAGCGGACTGAGCCAACGCGCCAGCACGGCCACCACGCCGCCACGTTCGCCAATGCGCATGATGCCCAGCCAGAGCGCCAACACACCCGTCAGGCCAAGCGAAATCTCAAATGCCGTTTTGGCAGAGGAAAAGGTGGACTCCACCATTGCGGGAAACACAGCCGTGTCGCCCCAAAATATGAGTTTCGCCAAGGCTATGAGAAAAGCCACCACGAAGAAAGCAATCCAAATGTAGTTCAGAACCATAGAACCATAATTACATAATTATATATTCTGAAAAATCACTCCGAAAGCTGCTCCCGATACATTCTTTTCTGCCATCGGCCGGGAGAAGACGAAGTGAAACTCGTGCAAAAGTAACACATTCACAGCGAACGGCCTTTGTTTTTCCACCATTTATTCCTCCAGGCACACCCATGGTCTTTTCCCCATCCCGGGCCGCCCTCCTTTCCGCCCTTTCCTGCCCTCCTTTCCGCTCCCGCCCGCCTTCCTTTCGGCATCCGGCCGCCCTCTACTCCGCTCACGAGAGGGTCAAAAGCCCTCATTTTCAGGAACAAATGGCAAGAAGACACATTTTGAATGTCAAAGCATTGCAACGACTAAAAAAACACCTAACTTTGTCCGTTGAAATATAAGTACAAAACATATACTTTTACTATGAAAAGACTGATTACCCCTTCTCTTTCCCTTTTGCTCATGTTTGTCACCCTGCTACCGGGCGAAGTGTTTCCCATGCGTCCCGTAAAGGAGCGTTATAAAATCTCCGTATGTGACTGGATGATTCTCAAACGCCAAAAGATTGGAGAGTTTGCCCTGGCACGTGAAATCGGGTGCGACGGCATTGAAGTTGACATGGGCGGACTGGGCAAACGCGACACGTTTGACAACAAGCTCCGCTATCCGCATTTTCAAAAACTCTTTAAAGAGACAGCGAAAGAAAACAACGTTGAAATATCCTCCATAGCCATGTCAGGTTTCTACGGACAGTCCATCCTGGCACGTGACAACTATGCCGACCTCGTGCAGGACTGTCTCAACACGATGAAAGCCATGGACGTAAGGACTGCATTCCTGCCGCTCGGCCCATGCGACCTGAAGAAGAACCCGGAGATACGTCCCGAGCTGGTGCACCGCTTGAAAGTCATCGGCGACATGGCTGCACGCGAAGGACGCATCATCGGCATCGAGACTTCGCTCGATGCGCAAGGTGACGTGGAGCTACTACGGGAAATCGATTCGGAGGGCATCAAGATATACTTCAAGTTTCAAAACGCACTCGAGGCCGGACGCGATGTCTGCGCTGAACTGAAAATCCTGGGATGTGACAACCTGTGCGAACTCATTCACTGCACCGACACCGACGGCGTGACACTTGACAAGAACACGCGCCTCGACCTGAAACGAGTGAAAGCCACGCTCGACGACATGGGCTGGAGTGGCTGGCTCGTCATCGAACGCTCACGCGACACCACCGACGTGCACAATGTGAAAAAGAACTACGGGACCAATGCCGCCTACCTGAAAAGCATCTTCCAGAACTGAAACCGTAAGGATTCATATCCTCACACATAAACGAAGTCCGGCAAAGAGCACAACCGTCTTTTTGCCGGACTTCGTTTATCTGTTCTTGCACATGTTCCCTTCAGACTGGCCGACTTTCAGAGAGGATTAATTCGCTTAAATGGTGGACTATTTGTTTTTTCTCGGCTTTCCCGGCAAATAGTCCACCATTCCCAACAGATATTATTTGATGGCTTGGCGGTTGCATTCTTATTTTTGTGACGTTGTTTTTTTTCATGGAAATAAGGTTATGGTTGAGTAAGAAAGGGTGTGTCAAAAGGAAGTCGAATCCAAGACCATGAAAACACAAGATTTTTCATTTCTTGATCATCTGTGGGTGCTGCCCGCGTCTTTGTGTCAATGTATTGGAGATTTTCATTGCGACACACCCTTTTCTCTTTCTCATAGTCCCCGGGGGACGGATGCCCTCGGCCATACCATTAAGAATGCCCGGCATACGTTTTTGTGCCATCGTCAGTGAATGCGAGAAGCTATATTCTATTCAAATAAACATCATCAACAGACAATCATCTATTATCTATGAAACACTATTTGTTAACCGCAGTTTGTTGTGCCGGTTTGCTGGCCAACATGGCTTGTTCGAGCGAAGACTCGATAACAGACGAACCAGAACAGGAAGTTACTAACCCTTCAGAAGATCCCACGACAACACCACCCGACCGCACGACGGTGGATGCCTTTCCCGGAGCCTACGGTGCCGGACGCTACACAAGTGGCGGCGCAGGAGGAAAGGTGCTTGTTGTCACCTCGCTTGCCGACGACGGTTCGGAAGGCACACTCCGTTGGGCTGTCAACGAAGAAGGAGCGCGCACCGTGGTGTTCCGCGTGAGCGGCATCATTGAGCTGCAAAGCGAGCTCCGCGTGCGAAATGGCGACCTGACCATCGCCGGACAGACAGCTCCCGGCGACGGCATTTGTGTGAGAAATCACTCGGTTGTCATCAATGCCGACAATGTCATTGTGCGTTTCATGCGCTTCCGTTTGGGGGCTGATGCTTTGACGGAAGAAGAGGCCGACGGCAGCGATGCTATCTGGGGACGGGGCTATAGTAACATCATCATCGACCACTGCTCCATGAGCTGGAGTACCGACGAGTGCGCTTCCTTTTATAATAACAAGAACTTCACCATGCAGTGGTGCATCATTGCAGAAAGTCTGACCAACTCGTTACACACCAAGGGCGGGCACGGCTACGGTGGCATCTGGGGCGGCTCACCTGCCACCTATCACCACAATCTGCTGGCGCATCACTCCAACCGCACGCCTCGCCTGGATGGCAGCCGTTCGAGCGGTCTGCCTGCCGAGGAGAAAGTCGACCTGCGCAACAACGTCATCTACAACTGGGGTAACGAAGGAGCTTACGGTGGTCAGGGTGGTTCTTACAACTTCGTGAACAACTACTACAAACCGGGCCCTTACCTGCGTGAGACCAATGGCGATTCGTGCAGTTATCTGTTTGTGGCATATTCCGATGATGGCAGCAACAATTCGCTAAACGAGTACGGCACATACGGTTATTTTTATCTGCAAGGCAATTACATTGACAACTCGGTCATTGAAAACCAGAGCCGCCTGAACCAGATTGCAGCCGTAAATGCCGACAACACGAAAGGACTCATAGCCAAAAATGATTTTATCTCGACAGACCAGCTGCTTGCGGCAGGTGAATTTTCCATTACGTCCGATGCGGCAGACTACACGCAGTCGGCCACAGATGCCTATGAAGCTGTGCTGGCCTATGCCGGCGCCTCGCTCCAACGCGATGCTGTGGATGAACGGGTGGTGAACAATGTGCGCAACGGTGACTACACGGCATCCGGCAGCAACGGCAGCGACTATGGCTTCATTGACGACCCCTCTGACGTGGGTGGATGGCCCACCTATACAGGCGAGGCCTTGGCCGATTCTGACAATGACGGCATGCCCGACGAGTGGGAGAAAGCAAACGGCCTTGACCCGGAGCAGGACGACAGTGCCGGATATGACCTGAGCAGCTCCTACACAAATCTGGAGGTCTACATGAACAGCCTTGTCGAAGATTTGTTTCCAAACTGATTAAAGAGTATAAAACCATGAAAAAACTGATTAACCTATTATGCGGACTGCTCCTTGGCGGAACCGGATTCTTGCCTGCACAGGCCGAAGGCCTGAATACCTATCCCACTCCCGACCGCTCGCAAGTTCCGGCCTTTCCCGGAGCTGACGGGGCCGGCAAATATACCCTCGGTGGGGCCGGCGGTAAGGTCTACACGGTGACATCTCTGGCCGATGACGGCTCGGAGGGAACTCTTCGCTGGGCCATCCGGAAAGAAGGGCCACGCACCATCGTGTTTGCCGTGAGCGGCATTATCGAACTGACCAAGCCTTTGAAAATCAACAATGGCGACCTGACCATCGCCGGACAGACAGCTCCCGGTGACGGCATTTGCCTGAAAAACTACACCCTCGGCGTGTCGGCCGACAATGTAATCATCCGTTTCATTCGTTCACGCATGGGAGCCGACATCAAGCAGCGAGGTGACGATGCAATAAACGGTTTCACACATCACCGTAATATCATCATTGACCACTGCTCCATGAGCTGGAGCACCGACGAGTGTGCCACGTTTTATGACAACCGCGACTTCACCCTCCAGTGGTGCATCGTCAGCGAGAGCCTTGCAAACTCCATTCATGAGAAAGGCAAACACGGCTATGGTGGCATTTGGGGCGGACAGCCCGCCACCTTCCATCACAACCTGCTGGCCCATCACACCAACCGCACACCACGCCTCTGCGGCAGCCGCTACACAGGTAAGCCTGAGGAGGAACGGGTGGAGTTGTTCAATAACGTCATATATAATTATGGCAGCGACGGAGCATACGCCGGTGAGGGTGGTTCCTACAACTTCTTGAACAATTATTATAAGCCCGGCCCCTACACATCCACAAAATCGTCCTACAACCGGCTCTTCACCGCCTACGCCGATGACGGGAAGAATAAGAATGAAAAAGGTACGCACGGCGTGTTCCATTTTGAAGGGAACTACATTGACCCCACTTGCAATAAGCTGAACGAGAAGAAACGCAAGGCCGTAATGGAGGTCAATAAGAACAACACGGCCGGACTGGTCGTCAAGGATGAGTTTGCCCCGAAAAGCAAATTGCTCTCCACAAAGGCTTTCGACATTGCCGAACACACCACGTTGCAGCCCACATGGGATGCATACGAATCAGTCCTCCTCCATGCCGGTGCATCTCTCAGTCGTGACAAGCACGATGCTCGCATTGTTGATGAAGTACGTCGGGGGACATACACCTATGAAGGCTCGCACGGCAGCACGCTGGGCATGATTGACCAGCCCTCGGATGTGGGCGGCTGGGGCGAATATCGCCAGACCGCGGCCCCGACAGACACCGATGGCGACGGGATGCCTGATGCGTGGGAACAGGCCCACGGACTGAACCCGGCAAATCCTGACGACGGTGCGGCCTACAATCTTGACCCTCATTATACGAATCTGGAAGTTTATCTGAACGGGCTGGTGGAAGATTTGTTTTAATACGGCTTCCGACAGTTCTTTTTTAGTAGCAGAAGGGTAAAATAGCCTGATTTTAGAGAAATAGTCCACCCTATTAAGCGAATAGTCCTCTATGTTTTAGGTTTTATTATCCTATCTTTGCACACCTATTTACATGTTACAGGAAACTAAAAAGAGAAATAATTAGCAAACTTAAATCAATAACCAAAAAACTCTGCTTATGATTCAAAAATGTCTCTTTAAAAGATGGGCGGCAACTCTGCTGATGAGTTTATGCTGCCTGTTCGCTTTCGCGCAGGGTAAGCACGTGACAGGTACGGTAATCGACCCAACGGGCGAACCTTTGATTGGCGTGAGTGTACAAGTGAAGGGTGCAAAACAAGGCGCCATCACCGATTTTGACGGAAACTTCAAGCTGGCCGATGTGCCGGAAGGAAGTACGCTTGTCTTTTCTTATATAGGTTATGTAACCCAGGAAGCACGTGTAAGAGGTGATAATTCTCCGCTAAAAATCACTCTTCGTGAAGACACCCAGAGTCTCGAAGAAGTAGTGGTCATCGGTTACGGCTCGGTGAAGAAGAAAGACATCACCGGTTCTGTGGCCACTGTGGGCAATGAAGCCTTGATGGCAGTTCCCGTGGCTTCAGCTGTGGAGGCCATGCAGGGAAAACTGGCCGGTGTGCGCATCACTACGACTGAAGGCTCGCCTGATGCTGAGATGACGATTCGTGTGCGTGGCGGCGGTTCCATCACTCAGAGCAACGACCCCCTCTACATTGTCGATGGTTTCCCAGTGGAAAGCATCAGCGATATTCCTGCGAGTGACATCGAAGACATCACTGTGCTGAAGGATGCTTCTTCAACCGCCATCTACGGTTCACGCGGTGCCAATGGTGTTATCATCGTGACTACCAAGAGTGGCCAGGAAGGCAAGATTAACGTAAGCTATAATGCCTACCTTTCTGTGAAGAATCTGGCCAACAAACTCAACGTCCTGGATCCAAGTGACTACGTCCGTTGGCAATATGAACTGGCAATGTTGAATAACAGCACCCGTCCTAATGAAATCAATCCTACGCAGTATACTCAGTACTTCGGGAACTATCAGGACATCGACCTTTATGATAACATGGAAACCAATGACTGGCAGGATATCATCTTTGGCCGTACAGGTCACACGTTCAACCACAGTTTAAGTATTAGCGGTGGTTCGGATAAGATGAAATTCTCATTCAACTATTCACACATGGATGACAAGGCCATCATGCAGATGTCTGACTTCGTGCGTGACAACCTCAGCTTGAAACTGAATGCGAAACCGACTAAGAACACAAAGCTCGATTTCTCTATACGCTATGCCAAGCGTAAAGTGACCGGTGGAGGTGCAAATGAACAAAATGAGTATTCCAGCTCTGACTCTCGTCTGAAAAACTCCATACTTTATACTCCGTTCCCAGTGGATGGCTTGTCTGATGACAGTGGCGACACGGATGAGGATTTTGGTCTCTACAACCCAATGCAGTTTGTCAGTGACAACGACCGCATTCAACGCCGCGAGACACTGAATATGGCCGGAAGTTTCACTTGGGAGATTTTCAAGAACTTCCAATTCAAGACTGAGTTCGGTTGGGACACCTACGACAACGATGACAACCGCTATTATGGCCTCACCACGTATTTCTCACGCCAACGCGCGGGCGATTATTGTGGCTATCCGGCTATTGTCCTTACAGGAACGGAACGTAACACCTTCCGCAACACCAATACGTTGAGCTACGATTTTAAAAGCCTGTTCCAGAAAAACAGCTCACACCATTTGAACGTTATGGTAGGTCAGGAATACATCATCGAGAAAGAACGCGAGATGACCAGCACGTTGTTGGGCTTCCCGACAAGTTTCACAGCCGACGACTGTTTCTCCTTGACTACACAAGGCGTACCCTCTTCAGTGGAAGATTATTATTCACCCAATGACATCCTGTTATCTTGGTTCGGTCGTGTCAACTATGACTATGACAGCAAGTATCTCCTCTCGGCTACGTTCCGTGCCGATGGTTCTTCCAAATTTGCCGAAGGCAATCGATGGGGCTTCTTCCCCTCTGCAGCCGTCGCATGGCGCGTCTCTGCCGAACCGTTCATGGAGAAAACACGCAATTGGCTTGACGACTTGAAGCTGCGTTTCAGCTATGGTACAGCTGGTAATAATAATATCCCGAGCGGACAAATCACACAAGTATGGGAGTCAACAACAGGTAGTAATGCGGTGTATATAAACACGACTAACACCATCTGGAATCCGAGCTCGCACATGTATAATCCCGATTTGAAATGGGAGACTACCATTACGCGTAACATCGGTGTGGATTACACTCTTCTCGGTGGACGTTTGAACGGTTCGTTGGAATATTACTGGAACACTACAAAAGATTTGCTCATTCAGTTCCCGACTTCCGGTACGGGTTATGAAGACCAATATCGCAACTTGGGCGAGACTTCTAACCGAGGTTTTGAAGCCTCCATCAACTGGGTTGCAGTGAATAAGGCTAACTTTGGCTTGGACTTCAACGCCAACATCAGTTTCAACAAGAATAAAATCGAATCGCTGGGCATTATGAGCGACTTTACAGCTAGTTCAGGCTGGGCCAGCTCAGATATTACAGCCGACTATATGGTTGCTGTAGGCGGATCTGTGGGCCAGATGTACGGCTATCGTAGTGATGGGCGTTATGAGGTGTCTGACTTCTCAGGTTATGACGAAACCACTCATACTTGGATTCTGCGTGAGGGTGTGGTCGATTGTTCACAGATTATCGGCACACTTCGTCCGGGTTCCATGAAGCTGAAAGACCTTACAGGCGATGGCGTAGTGACACTGGACGACCGTGAAATCATCGGCGATGCCAATCCCGTGCATACCGGAGGTTTTGGTATGAATATGCGTGTTTATAATTTCGATTTTTCTGCCAACTTTACGTGGAGCTATGGCAACGACGTGTACAACGCCAACAAAATAGAATACACAACCACTGCCGGTTCGAAGTATCGTAACATGATCACCGAGATGGCCGATGGTAAACGTTGGACAAACCTCAATGCAGACGGTACGCTTTGCAATGATCCCGAACAACTGGCTGCCATGAATGCCAATACCACTATGTGGTCGCCCTACATGCAGAACTATGTATTCTCCGATTGGGCTGTGGAAGATGGTTCTTTCCTCCGTCTGAGCACCATAACGCTGGGCTACTCCCTGCCGAAATCGTTACTGAACAAAGTGAAGATTCAGAGCTTGCGTTTCTATGTAACAGGCCACAACCTCTTCTGTTGGACAAGTTACTCCGGCTACGATCCTGAAGTGTCTACTCGTCGTTCAACGAATCTGACTCCGGGCGTGGATTACTCGGCTTATCCGAAGAGCCGCTCGTTCGTCTTCGGTTTAAACCTCAACTTCTAATATCATCCTTTAACCAACGAACAATAGCATATTATGAGAATGAAACAATATATTTATGCATCACTCTTTCTCCTGACGGGAGCCATGACATCTTGTGATGACATTCTGGATGCGCCCACTATCTCTTCAACAGACGAGTCTGTGGTGTTTGCCAGCTATGATTTGGCTGAGAATGCTGTTTTGGGAATCACGAATATATTTGGAGGAACGAACTATCGTGGTCGTTTCTGCCACTTCTTCCAGAATACGGACATGGAATGGTATAACAACTCAGGTAACAATGATACCCAATCTCAGTTGGCCAGCTATTCAGCCACCTCCAACAATGACCGTATGAATGTGGACAACAGTCCTTGGGCCATGATGTATGAGGGTATTGAGCAAGCCAATTTGTGTATCCGTGGACTGGAGGCGTATGCAGACCTGGATGACCCCGACTTTCAGCAACTCCTGGGTGAAGCTCTTACTTACCGTGCCATTTTTTACGCAGACTTGATAAAGCTCTGGGGCGATGTGCCGGGACGTTTTGAGCCCATAACCAATGAGACTATCTACATGGCGCGTACAGACCGAGATTCGATTTATGCCCGCTTGCTCGATGACTTGGCACGCGCCGAAGAGATGGTGGCCTGGCCCAATGCGACCACAGTTACTTCTTCTGTGGAGCGGATAAGCAAATCATTTGTAAAAGGTCTTCGTGCCCGCATTGCCCTCCATGCAGGCGGTTACTCGCAGCGTGCCGACGGCACGATTCGTCTGAGCAACGACTCGCGTTTGGCACAGAACACCATGTGGCAGATTGCCCGTGACGAGTGTGTAAGCATCATCAACCAGGGTTGCAACACATTGGGTGGCTTCAAGCAGACTTTCCAGGAGCTTATGGCTGAAAACCTTACAGCAGGTCGTGAATCTTTGTGGGAGATTCCATATACTTCCAGTCGTGGACGTGTCATGAGAGACTGGGCCGTGCCTCATGAAAATGCCGATGTATATACAAATATGTGCAATGGTGGCTATGACGGACCGACTCCGATTGCTTTCTATCGCTATGACCCGGAAGATGTGCGTCGCAATGTGACTTGCGTGCCCTACTATTGGGAAAACGGCATTCAAGTGCCCAACTCTGTGCATCAGTGGTATCTTGGCAAATTCCGTCATGAATGGATGAGTCGTGTCGTTTCTGCCGGCAACGACGATGGCATGAACTGGATTTATATGCGTTTGGCCGACGTCTATCTCATGGCAGCCGAAGCCATTAATGAGCTGGAAGGCCCAACCAATGCAGCCCAATATCTGCGCCCCATTTTGGAACGTGCTTTCCCTGACAACAATGCCAAGGTGGAAGAATACATGAACGAAGCAACTGCCAGCCAGAGCGCATTCCGTGAAGCCATTGTTGAACAACGCGGTTTGGAATTCTGTGGCGAGATTATCCGCAAGTTTGACCTCATTCGTTGGAATCGTTTGACCAGCACATTGGTAGAGGCCCGTAATGAGATGTACGACTTGTTCAACAGAACAGGAAAATATGCGAATCTGCCTAACAGAATTTATTATCAGACAATTTCGGCTGAAACCCCGTACCAAGGTGTGGGCAATGTGTTTGATGATATTACAAATGATGAAACTGTGGAAATCTACGGTTTGGAACTCGGCCAGACCGATGACGAAGGTGCTGCCTTGAATTTCGAGTCGAATAAAGGATGGGCAAACAGCAGTTCTTGGGAAGGTAAGATACTTGGATTATATCGTTGCACAGATGGCGATCCCGACCAACATCAGTTCTGGCCCATCTTCCAAATCTTTATTGACAACAGCAACGGTATGCTGGTTAACTATGAGAATTACCAATAAACACGTAAACAACCATGAAGAAATATTTGAAATATATCACCGGATGCCTATTGATGGGCGCAATAGCATCTTGTTCAGACGCTCCCGAGGAGTTGACAGAGGCAAGTTATGACCGTTTGTTCTCGCCCACAGAGCTTACTACCAGCGTGAGAAGCCGTGTAAATTGTGTTGTGTCATGGAATGAGGTGACCAATGCAACGTCTTACGTATTGGAACTCTATCAAGGCTCCGATGCCAACGGCACATTAGTCAGCACGGATGAAGTAACCACCACCTCTTACACTTATGAAGGCCTGAATGGTGACACGGACTACTTCGTACGCGTGAAGGCTGTCGGTGAAAACATTACCGAATCCAAGTGGGTGGAAGCTACGTTCTCCACCGATACGGAACAAATATTTGAAACCGTGGCCAACTCTGACATCCAGGCCACACAAGTGACTTTGCGCTGGCCGGCTGGTGAAGTAGCCGACACCATTACCCTCACACCGGGTAACATTATCTATGAGATTACCGATGAAGACATTGCTAACGGTTCGGCCACCATCACAGACTTGGACCCTGAAACCGATTATACAGCTGTGATGACACGTGATGGCGTAGTGCGCGGCACCATAACATTCAGCACCCCGATTAACATTGGCACTGCGACGGCCATCTATCCGGGAGACGATATTGTGGACATACTGGAAAATGCAGAAGAAGGCGCCTCCTTCGCCTTCTATCCCGGCACATACGTTGTGCCCAGCAGTGGCGAATCGGCCGATGTGGGTTCGCTGGAGATTTCCGCCAAAATCTCCATCACGGCAGCCGACAGAGATGATTTGCCCGTATTCAACGGACGCATCCAGTTGAAAGCCGGTGCATCCCTGACGGCAAGCTACATGATATTTGATGGTACTGGTTCTGACGGCCAAGCATTCGTATTCAGCGAAAGCGGCACGTTTGAAGGCTTGAACCTCAGCAACTGTGAGATTTGCAACTACACGACGGGCTTCTATTACGTAAGCTCAAGTTATGCTGCACAAATCAGTGCGATTACAATAGACAACTGCTTGATTCACGACATTGAGTGTAGCGGTGGCGACATGTTTGACAGCCGTGCCGGCTACATTGAGAGTCTGACGTTGACGAACAGCACCATTTGGAACAGTTGCGCAAGCCGTGACTTCATCCGCATGGACGACAGTTCATCCAGCTACTCGGGCATCTCTCCGGTTATTACGATTGATCACTGTACGATTGACGGATGTAGCAACAACAGTAGCCGTCGTTTGCTCTACGTACGCTTCTCAGGCAACAGCATTAGGTTTACCAACAACATTGTGTCTAACATGCCAGATTGTGGACGCGGATTCTCCGATAATAGCAGCACTTCGACTCCGACATTCTCCAATAACAACTATTGGAATACTGCCAATCTGGTGTCTGACGATGGAGGAAGCGCAAGATTCTACGATACATCCGGCACGACGCTTGACCCAGAATATGCCGACGCAGAAAACGGCGACTTTACGCTGGGCAACGAAGACTTGATTTACAATGCTAATGGTATCGGTGACCCACGCTGGAGATAAGCGACAGGCATTAGCTTAAAGTAAAATGTAATTTCCCCGCTATGGTGCGACTGCCATAGCGGGGATTTTTTGTAGCCGCAAGACTGTGCCGGAAGTCATATGGAAACATCCCGGTGTGGTTGCTGATGCATGAGGATATCCTTGTCACTTTGCATCCGGCTACCCTTTGTGGTTTTGTCTCTGCCAAAGGGCGAAAAACGGGGTCTCCTTTCCGCCCGACCTTAGCATAGACTCCGTGCTCGCCTACCCTGGACTCGGCTCTCGGCCGCCCTCTACTCCGCTCATCGGGCACGAAAATTGCCAAGCATTGCCGGAGAATTGTGGCGCGGAGTCGAGGTCTTAAAATTCTGTAATATAGGTAGCCTATTCAGTAATATTTCTAATTTCCGTTTGTTTTTTCTGTTTATATTTGTATCGACAGAATAACAGAAGCCGAAATTGAGCTATCCATACATCATCATTATTAATAAGAAAGAACTATGTTGCGTAAAATCAGACTAACTTTGGCCATTGTGTTTTTTGCCTGCATCACCCTGCTCTTTCTCGACTTTACGGGGACAGTGCACACCTGGCTCGGCTGGATGGCCCACACGCAATTCCTGCCTTCGGTGCTGGCGCTGAACGCGGGGGTTATTGTGTTCCTCGTCGCCCTGACGCTCATCCTTGGGCGTGGCTACTGCTCCGTCATCTGCCCGATGGGTGTGATGCAGGACGTAGTCACCTGGCTGGGTGGCCGCTCGAAGAAACGCCGCTACCGTTTCAGCTATTCGCCCGAAAAACGTTGGTTGCGCTATGGTGTGCTGGTGCTCTTCATCATTGCCCTTCTGGCCGGCATAGGCTCGTTTGTCGCCCTGTTGGAACCTTACAGTTCCTACGGCCGCATCGCGCAAAACCTTTTTGCCCCGTTCTACGGTTCGGCCAACAATTTCCTGGCCTATCTGGCAGAACGCGCCGACAGCTATGCGTTTTATGAGACCTCCGTGTGGCTCAAGAGCCTGCCCACCTTCCTCATTGCCGCAGCCACGTTTGTCATCATCGCCACCCTGGCCTGGCGTGGCGGTCGCACCTATTGCAACACCATCTGCCCGGTGGGCACGGTGTTGGGCTTTCTGTCGCGCTTTTCACTGTTTCGCATACGCATTGACGAACATAAATGCAACTCGTGCAGCCTTTGCAGCCACCGGTGCAAAGCCGCCTGCATCGACCATAAGAACCACAGCGTTGACTACAGCCGCTGTGTTGCCTGCATGGATTGCATCGGCACTTGCCGGCATGGGGCGATAAGCTTTGGTCTTCCCCAATCACTCCCGAAGGAGGAGCCGTTGAAAGCTGAGGAGGCCGGGCCTTCTTCCCGCCGCACCTTCCTCGCAGTTTCCGGCATGGCCCTTGCGGCAGCCACGCTGAAGGCGCAGGAAAAGAAGGTGGATGGCGGACTGGCAGTCATTGAGGACAAGAAAATCCCTCACCGGCAGACGCCCGTCGTGCCTCCCGGTGCAAAGGGCATCAAGCATTTTTATCAGCATTGCACGGCCTGTCAGCTCTGTGTGTCGGTGTGCCCCAATGAAGTGCTTCGCCCATCGACCGGACTGAAGACACTGATGCAACCCGAAATGAGCTATGAGCGCGGCTACTGCCGGCCGGAGTGCATAAAGTGTGCTGATGTCTGCCCGACCGGAGCCATCAAACCCATTACGACGGCCGACAAGTCGGCCACACAGATAGGCCACGCCGTGTGGGTGCGGGCAAACTGCGTCCCGCTGACCGACGGTGTGGAGTGCGGAAATTGTGCCCGCCACTGTCCCACGGGCGCCATCCTGATGGTGCCTTCTGATGCGGCCAATCCGGACTCTCCGAAGATTCCGGCTGTCGACACCGAGCGTTGCATCGGCTGCGGTGCCTGTGAGAATCTCTGTCCTGCCCGTCCGTTCAGTGCCATCTATGTGGAAGGACACGAACGGCATCGGAACATCTGACCCGGGCAAAGCCCTTTTTTTACCTATAATCATTGTAAACTGACACACAACTGACAAATGAACCACTCGAATAAAGACATTTCCCGACGCGAATTTCTGAAAATCGTGGGCATCAGCACAGCCGGTGCAGCTGCATTGGCAGGATGCGGTCCGAAAGGAACAGGGGCTTCGGCTCATGACGCCCAGGGCGAAGTCCCCTTGGGCAAGATGGAGCAGCGCACGAACCCGAAAACGGGTGAACACGTGTCTCTGCTGGGTTACGGCTGTATGCGCTGGCCGACGTTGCCTGCTCCCGATAAAGGCGGCAGCGTTGTCGACCAGGATGCCGTCAACGAACTCATAGACTATGCCATGGCTCATGGAGTGAACTATTATGACACGTCGCCCGTTTATGTGCAGGGATGGTCGGAGCGCTCAACGGGCATCGCCCTCAAGCGTCACCCGCGCGACAAGTTTTTCATTGCCACAAAGCTGTCAAACTTCTCCAACCCCACACGTGAGAACTCCATCGCGATGTATCGCCGTTCATTCGAAGATTTACAAGTGGACTACATCGACTATTACTTGCTTCACAACATCGGCAACGGAGGCATTGAAAACTTCCGCAGACGTTACATCGAGAACGGGATGATTGACTTCCTCATGGCCGAGCGCGAGGCCGGACGCATCCGCAACCTGGGCTTCTCGTTTCACGGCACGAAAGCCGCGTTTGATGAAGTGCTTGCCATGCATGAGCGTGTGCATTGGGACTTTGTGCAAATCCAGCTCAACTATCTCGACTGGCGCTATGCTTCAGGAAATAATGTCAATGCTGACTATCTCTACAGCGAACTGGAGAAGCGTCACATCCCCGCTGTCATCATGGAGCCTCTGCTCGGAGGCCGGCTTTCGAAAGTGCCCGAACACATCATCGCCCGCTTCAAACAGCAGAATCCAGACAGCAGTGTGCCCTCGTGGGCTTTCCGCTTTGCCGGCACTTTTCCCGGTGTGCTCACAGTGCTCAGCGGCATGACCTATATGGAGCATCTACAGGAAAACCTTCGCACATATTCTCCGCTCGTGCCCATCACACCGGCGGAATTTGAGTTTCTTCAGCAGACAGCCGACCTGATGAAGCAATATCCCACCATCCCGTGCAACGATTGCCAATATTGCATGCCTTGCCCCTATGGCATCGATATCCCCAAAATCCTGCTCCATTACAATAAGTGTGTGAACGAAGGCAACTTGCCTACCACCTCGGCCACTGCCAACTACCGGCAGGCACGGCGTGTCTTCCTTGTGGGCTATGACAGAAGCGTGCCCCGTCTGCGTCAGGCCAGTCACTGCATCGGCTGCCGCCAGTGTGTCGAGCTTTGTCCGCAGGCCATCGACATCCCTGCCGAGCTGCACCGCATTGATCACTATGTTGAACAACTGAAACAGGAGACTCTGTGACCGACTTGAACATACTCGTCGACCGTCTTCACAAAGATAACTGCACCCTTGTGGTGCAGCAAGGCGAAGTCATACGCACCTTCATCCGGCGGGGGGTGGCCGATTTGCTCGACTTGCTTGACCATGACCCTGCTTTTCTACACGGGGCAAGCCTGGCCGACAAAGTGGTGGGGCGGGGAGCCGCAGCCTTGATGGTCAAGGGAGAAGTCGGAAGGCTTCACACGGACGTCATCAGCCGGCCTGCCCTGGAGTTGCTGCAAGAGGCAGGCATTGACACAGCCTATGATTGCCTCGTGCCCCACATCATCAACCGTGCAGGGACAGATTGGTGTCCCGTGGAACGTCTTTGCCACGGATTGACTTCCGTGGACGCGATGATTGACGCCATCCGCACATTCGTAAACAACATGAAACGACAATAATAATAACAAACATTATGGAAACAACAACCGTCAAACTCTATTCGCTGCCCTACAACAGCATCAAGACCTATGCGACAGCACTGCTGTTCGTCGTCGGAAACATTGTTTTGCCGCAACTCTTCCACCTTGTTCCTCAGGGAGGGGTGATGTGGCTGCCCATTTATTTCTTCACTCTCGTCGGAGCATACAAATATGGTTGGCGTGTGGGCCTGCTCACAGCCGTTGCTTCGCCACTGGTCAACTCTTTGCTGTTTGGCATGCCGGCCGTAGCAGCATTGCCCGCCATCCTGCTCAAGTCATGCCTGCTTGCTGTCTTTGCCGGACTGGCAGCCCGTCACTACGGAAAAGTCAGTCTTCTGCTCATGCTGGGCGTCGTTCTGGCCTATCAGGTGTTCGGCACATTGGGCGAGTGGGTCATGAAGGGTGACTTTTATCTCGCTGCGCAGGATTTCCGCATCGGCATCCCGGGCATGCTGTTGCAGGTCTTCGGAGGTTATCTTTTTATTAAACACTTAATACGGAAATAATTATGTTTGGAATAGGTGCACAAGAAATTATCCTCATCGCCCTCGTCGTGCTGCTGTTTTTTGGCGGCAAGAAGATTCCCGAGCTGATGAAAGGGCTCGGCAAAGGCGTTCGCAGCTTCAAGGAAGGGATGAACGGACTGGAGACCGACTTGACAGAGAAGAAACCTGAACAGACGCAAGAAGCCGGAAAGAAAGATGACGACAAAGCCTGAGACCGACGCCACGCACGATGACGGTGAAATGACGTTCTGGGAACATCTGGACGTGTTGCGCGGCGTGCTCATCAAGATAGCAGTGGCAGTCCTGGCTTGCGGGGTGGCAGCATTTTTTTTCAAGGATGAAATCTTTGCCGTCGTTCTGGCGCCAAAGAACGACACGTTCCCCATCTATCAACTCTTTGAACAAGTGGGAGCATGGTTTTCCACACCCTCTGACACGAGCTTCTCGGTTAGCCTCATCAACACGGGGTTGGCCGAGCAGTTCAAGATACACATCAAAACCTCGCTCTATGTCGGTTTGCTGCTGGCCTCGCCTTACTGCATTTATCTGCTCTTTCACTTCATCTCACCGGGACTCTATGAACGCGAACGGAAATACTCGCGCTGGGCTGTGGTCGCGGGCTATGTGATGTTCCTTTTGGGCGTGGCATTGTGCTACTTTCTCATCTTTCCTCTCACCTTCCGCTTTTTAGGTACTTATCAGGTGAGTGCGGACGTTCCAAACCTGATTACCCTGCAGTCTTACATGGACACCTTGTTGGTGATGAGCTTTCTCATGGGCGTGCTCTTTGAGTTGCCCATCCTGTGCTGGCTGTTGGGGCGTCTGGGTGTGCTTTCGGCCACTTTCATGCGGCGTTACAGGAAGCATGCCATCGTCATCATCCTCATCATTGCTGCCATCATCACCCCTACGAGCGATGCGTTCACTCTTTGCCTCGTGGCCTTGCCCATCTGCTTGCTCTATGAAGTCAGCATCTGGGTTGTGCGCCGCTAAGGCAGACATTAAACAAAAAATGCACAAAGCCCCTGAAACCTCTGTGGCTTTGTGCATTTTGTTAGAATCGCCTCACTGTGGGAAGACTCTGCGTCAGTCGGCAAGTGTGAAGTCGAGCTGCTTCTTCTCCAGGCTGGCACGCACGACGCGGATGCGGACAGCATCGCCTAACGAATACTTCTTGTGACGTTTGCGACCGATGAGGCAATAGTTCTTCTCATCGAATTCATAGAAATCTTCACCTAAGTCGCGCATAGGAATCATGCCTTCACACTTGTTTTCATTGATTTCGACATAAATGCCCC
>CAZOKL010000001.1:0-19516 GCA_964580305.1 uncultured Bacteroides sp. | reverse complement strand
CGCATAGGAATCATGCCTTCACACTTGTTTTCATTGATTTCGACATAAATGCCCCATTCGGTGATGCCACTGATGGTGCCGTCGTAGATTTGTCCGACGCGTTCACTCATGAATTCCACTTGTTTATATTTGATGCTGGCCCGTTCGGCTGAAGCGGCTGTCTGTTCCATTTCCGAGCAGTGTTTGCACATGTCCTCATATTTGTTTTGCGACACGGAACGCCCGCCTGCGAGATAGCGTGTGAGCAACCGATGGACCATTAAGTCAGGATAACGTCGGATGGGAGAGGTGAAGTGGGTGTAATAGTCGAATGCCAGGCCGTAATGTCCGATGTTGAATGTGCTGTAACGCGCTTTCTGCATGGCTCGGAGCGAGACGGTCTCGATAAGATTTTGTTCTTTCTTGCCGTGCACATCGTCGAGCAGACGGTTGAGTGAACGCGACACGTCATTCTTCGAACCGGCTGTCTTCAGCTTGTAGCCGAACTTCACGATGAAATTCTTCAAGTCTTCCAGTTTGTCGGGGTCGGGAAGGTCGTGGATGCGGTAGGGGAATACTTTTGGTTTCGTTCCCGGCTTTGCCTTGCCAATGCGCTCGGCCACGGTACGGTTGGCCAGCAGCATGAATTCTTCAATCAGTTTGTGAGCGTCTTTCTGCTCCTTGAAATAGACACTCAAAGGACGTCCTGTAGCTTCTTCTATTTCAAACTTCACTTCAATTCGGTCGAAATTGATGGCTCCTGCAGCCATGCGCTTGGCGCGGAGAATCTTGGCCATTGAGTTGAGCATCTGCAACTCGGTGACATATTCCCCTTGTTCTGTCTCCAAAATCTCTTGCACCTCTTCGTAGGTGAAGCGACGGTTGCTGCGGATGACAGTGTGTGCGATGCGCGACTTTCTCACCTCGCCTTGCTCGTCCATAAGAAAGATGACGGAGTAGGTCATCTTTTCTTCGTCGGGGCGAAGGGAACAGATGAAGTTGCACAATCGTTCGGGAAGCATCGGCACGGTGCGATCGACGAGATAAACAGACGTGGCACGATGGTAGGCTTCCTTGTCAATGATGCTTCCTTCTTTCACATAGTAGCTCACGTCAGCAATGTGTACGCCCACTTCCCAGAGTCTGTCATCTATCTTGCGAATGGAGAGCGCGTCGTCAAAGTCCTTTGCATCCTTGGGGTCGATGGTGAAAGTGAGCACGTCGCGGAAGTCCTCACGCTCAGCGATAGCTTCGGGGGTAATATCGGACATAATCTGATCGGCAGCCTTCTCCACATTCTCCGGATAGGTGTAAGGCAAACCATATTCGGCCAGAATGGCGTGCATCTCGGCCGTGTTTTCTCCGGCACGCCCCAAAACGTCGATTACTTGTCCGATGGGATTCTTGGCTGTTTCCGGCCACTCGACTACTTTCACCACCACCTTGTCGCCATTCTTGGCATTCTTCAGTTGTTCTTTAGGAATAAATATATCATTAGCCAGCGTACGGCTTTCGGTGAGCAGGAAGGCATAGTTCTTGTCGACCTTCAGTTTGCCAACAAACGTGTCATTGGCACGTTTCAGGATTTCGATGACTTCGCCTTCGCGTTCACGGTTCTTGCGTCGTGCGAAAAGAGCCACTCGCACGATGTCGTTGTTCATGGCATGAGCAGAGTTACGTTCAGCCACAAAAACGGGCGAGCTGCCATCGTCTGGCAACAAGGAATTCTTGCCATTGCTTTTGCGCTGAAACGTCCCTGTCACAATCTGGTCAGGATTCTTCAGTTGAAAATATCCTTTTTGCGGTTCACAGAGGAAATCATCCTCCACCATTTCATGAAGAATATCTGTGCAGAGCATCTTCAACGGATGTGTATTCAGTTTCAAATCTGAACAAATGCGCTTCATACTAATGCTTTCGCCGGCCTTAAGATGGAACAAATCAGTCAGTTTCTCGACGAGCTGTTTCTTTGTCATGCGCTTACCGGCTTTCTTATCTTTCTTTCCCATAAGGTTCGTTTTTTTATTTGAAGAAACTTTAATATACACAAAGTAAACGATTTTCCTCGATAGTTCAAGTATAAAAACCGCATATTTCAGGAAGATGTAGTATCTTTGCAGCGATTTTGTAACAGCAAGAATGAAGATACTCATTACCGGAGCCAGCGGCTTCATCGGTAGTTTCATGGTGGAGGAAGCTCTCCGCCGTGGAATGGAGACGTGGGCAGGTGTCCGTGCATCGAGCAGCCATGCCTATCTGCATGACAGCCGCATCCGCTTTGCGGAGCTTGACCTGAATCACCCCGACGTGCTAAAACGGCAACTTCTTCGTTTCCGAGACAAACTCGGAGCGTGGGACTATGTGATTCATTGTGCCGGAGCGACCAAGTGTCGGCACAAGGATGATTTCGACCGCGTCAATCATCAGGGTACTTGCCATCTGGTTCGTTCACTAGCCGACCTGGACATGAAGCCGCAGCAGTTTATCTTCATCAGTTCGTTGAGCGTCTATGGGCCAGTCCACGAACAGGATTATGCTCCCATCACCGAACAAGACATTCCCTGTCCCAATACCGCCTATGGCAAGAGCAAACTCAAGGCCGAACAGTTCTTGCAGGCATTTCCAGACTTTCCCTACATCATCTTCCGTCCCACGGGCGTCTACGGCCCACGCGAACGCGATTATTTCCTCCTGGTTCAGAGCATTGACCGTCATGTGGATGTTGCCGCAGGTTTCCGCAGGCAGGATCTCACGTTCGTCTTTGTGAAAGATCTGGTACAGGCCGTTTTTCGCGCCATTGACCGCAGGGTTACGTGCCGGACATACTTTGTCAGCGATGGGCGGGTGTATAGCAGTCGCACTTTCTCGAACTATATATGTCACGAATTAGGACGCCGTTTTGTCGTTCGAATCACATTGCCTTTGAACGTATTGCGCTGCGTCTCGACCCTTGCTGAGACTGTGACCGGATGGATGGGGAAGAACTGCACTCTAAACAGAGACAAGTATAACATAATGAAACAACGTAATTGGCAATGCGACATCCGTCCGTTGGTCGACGAATTGGGTTATCAGCCCGAATACGACCTCGAACGTGGTGTGAAAGAAAGCATCGCCTGGTATAAAAAAGAAGAATGGCTTTAGAACTTTTAAAACGCACGGAAGCACGCCAAGGCCTGTTTCCTATCGAAGTGGTAAGTATGGCATACAACGCATTGACCACTCTCATGATTATTATTCTCCACGAGAACATGGATCACCCCGTAACGATGGTGTTCCAACGCGTCGGCATTGCTTTTGGAACAGTGTTGCTGATGTTCCTCTATCAATACCGCCCGTGCAAACTGACAGGTTTCCTGCGTGTGCTGTTCCAGTTGTCGCTGCTTATCTATTGGTATCCAGACACGTATGAATTCAACCGCCTTTTCCCCAATCTTGACCACATTTTCGCCCACACGGAACAAGTGCTCTTCGGTTGTCAACCGGCCATTGAGTTCAGCCGTCTTTGCCCGTCGATATGGTTCAGTGAGGCGTTTAATATGGGTTATTTCGCATACTATCCCATGATTATTGCTGTCGTGCTTTTCTATTTCTTTGCTCGCTATGCCGAGTTCAACCGTACAGCTTTCGTAGTGCTCACTTCATTCTTCATCTATTACCTTATATATATATTCGTCCCTGTGACCGGTCCGCAATATTATTTTCCCGCAATCGGGTTTGATGAGGTTGCATTGGGGCATTTTCCCGCTGTAGGCGATTATTTCAACCATAACTCCACCCTGCTCTCTGATTTGGAAAACAGTGAAGGCTTCTTCTACGAGTTGGTGGAAATGTCACAGAAAGCCGGTGAACGCCCCACGGCTGCATTTCCCAGCTCGCACGTGGGCATATCGACAATTCTTATGATTCTGGCTACGCGCACACACAATCGTGTGTTGCTGTTCGTGTTAATGCCTTTCTATGTGCTGCTCTGCTGTGCGACGGTCTACATCCAGGCACACTACCTCATTGATGCCCTTGTCGGCTTCTTCTCTGCTTTCGTCGTTTATGCCCTCTCAGTGAACGCCTACCGCTTCTTTATGGAACGCGCAATGGTACTGGCTAAGGACAAGACCAGGTATTGACCTTTTATAAATTGACATCCAATAAACTGACACATTTTAAACTTCAAATCCATAACACTATGAAAAAAAAGTACGTCGTTTACTTACTTCTCTTTTTCCTGCTGCTCGGAGCATGCATTTCGGAAAAGCGGGAGATGCCTGCGCCCTATTCGCAGCGCATGGTAGAGTCGCACGGTTTGGGTAACTTTTATTGTAACCGTCATTATCAGGCCAAGCTCGATAGCACAGGTTGGGACTATGTGTCAGGCCTCGTGGCCAATGCCGTTCTGAAAGCATGGACTATGTATCCCGAGAGAACAGAATATTATGATGCCGTCAAGGCATTTGCCGACTACAACACCAACGCTGACGGCTCGATGATACTTAACAAGAAAGGCACATCGGCCCTCCGCCCGAGCAACATTGATGACCTCCCTGCAGGCAACATCTATTTCACTCTCTACAAAGAGGAGATGCGCAAGGGAAATACGGTCGACGCCGAACGTTATCGTAACGCCGCAACTCTCATCCGCAACACGCTCAAGTACAATCACCAGCGCATCGCCAAAGAACTGCCCGGTGCCGGTGGATTCTATCATAAGGCTATTTATCCCAACCAAATGTGGCTCGACGGACTTTTCATGGGTTCGCCCATCTATGCACAGTGGCAACACATGTTTGGAACCGACAGCGTGGAGAACAATGCGGAGAGCTGGAGCGACATTGCTCTGCAGTTCAAAACCATCCATCGCTTTACTTACAACCCTGAGAAACAGCTGAACTATCATGCATGGTCAGCCACGCCAGATGCTCCCGATTCTTTCTGGGCCAACCTGGAGGAGCCCTTCAAGGGATGCAGCAAGGAGTTCTGGGCACGGGGCATGGGTTGGTATTTTGCCGCATTGGTCGACGTGCTTGAGTTCATGCCGAAGGAACATCCAGACCAGGCTGCCGTTGACAGCATCCTGCAACAAGTGGCAGCCGGAGTGGCTCGCTGGCAGGATCAGGAAAGCGGTGTGTGGTATCAGTTGTTGCAATATGATGCCACGATGAAAGGTGACGGTGAGGGTGACACTGTCGACGGACAGACTTACAATGTAGGCACCAACGCCAACTATCTCGAGGCTTCAGCTTCAAGCATCTTCACTTATGCCTTTTTGAAAGGTATACGTTTGGGGTTGCTCGACAAAGCCACTTACATGCCTGTGGCCGAAAAAGCCTACCAGGGCTTGCTGAATACATTCATCCGCGAGCAGGAAGGCAAGACCGACATCATACAGGTATGTGCCTCAGCTGGTCTGGGGCCAAAGAATAACCCGTCACGCACAGGCACGGCGAACTACTATCTCTGTGGCAAAGACGTGACGGTGGTGGAAAATGAAGGCAAGGCCATCGGCACGTTTATCATGGCCTCCGTGGAATATGAAGATATGCAACGTCAAGCTAAATAGCCGTTCCTTACATCAATGGCAATTATATGGTGGTGATACGGGGCTGACCCACGAGCATTGACAAAGTAATGGGACTACATCAAAACACAGATTATTAATTTGAGCTTTGATATAGTCCCATAATTGTATTGGATAATGCGCAAGCGTTCAGCCGTCAATAGGCATGATCGTCATTCTTCAGTTCCTCACGGGTGATTGGTTTCCGCTCCAAGGCACGCCAGGCATAAATAATGTAGGCAAGCACAAAGGGGATTAGGATGGAAACATAAGCCATCACCTCAAGCGTGAAAGGACTGGACGAACTGTTAGCAATGGTGAGCGAACTTTGCAAATCGACGAGTGAAGGATAGTATGCGGTGTTGTTCCAACCGACACAAAGCAGCAGCGCCATCACCGTGAGCACCGTGCCTATGCCGGCAAACCAAATGCCACGACGGGGAGTTGCGGAAAACACGCCTTTGCCCATACCAACCAGCACAAGCACCACACCCACCAGAAAAACAGCCAGCACAACCGGCATGGCAAGGAAGTTGTTCAAATACTTGAAAGGTTCCATGTAGATTTCCTGCGTCACAGGATTGACTGCAAAGCCGTCACTCACCATGATGCAGACAAGAAAAGCCAAGAAGAACACGAGGAATGCCAACGCGTCACCAAACAAACGGCGGCGACAACGGTCAAGAAGCGTATTGTCGCCAATACGGTTCAGGAAGTAGAGACCTCCCAACACTCGTGAAAGATAATAGACTGCAATGCCGAGCACCCAATTCCAGATGTTAAACAGAATGTCAATACCATGCCAGCTGTTGGCCCAACGGCTGATAACAGGCATGGATAAGTCGCTCATGTTACCCTTGTCCACCACAAAATTCGAGCCGGTGAAGAAAGTGGCCACAGCCGCACCAAGAAGCAGCGGACCGAGAATGCCGTTGAACACGAGGAAACTCTGGTAGACCCTCTTGCCAAGCAGACTACTCATGTTTGACTGAAACTCATAAGACACGGCTTGCAACACAAACGAAAAAAGGATAAGCATCCATGCCCAATAGGCACCGCCAAAGCTGGTGCTATAAAACAACGGAAAAGATGCGAAAAAAGCACCTCCAAACGTCACCAATGTGGTGAAGGTGAACTCCCACTTACGTCCGGTGGCATTGATAAGCAAGGAGCGCTCTTCGTCGGTCTTGCCCAACTGGAAGAGCAACGAGTTTCCACCTTGCACGAAAAGCAGGAACACCAGCAGTCCACCCAACAGCGAGATGAGGAACCACCAATAATGTTGTAAACAGCTATATGTTTCCATGTGACTTGTTTAATTGACAATTAAGTTATAGATAGTAATGTAAATAATGGCACGGGAGCAAGAATGCCAATAATCAATTCTGAGTTGTCAACTGCTCCGGCCCTTTCTTGATGATGCGCAACGTGATGCCGATGCCTGCGGCCAACACCACGGTAAACACCACAAAGAAAAGAAAAAACGTGGTGCGAACTGATTCAACGGGTACGGCCGAAACGGCGGCATTCACCGGAAGCAAGTCCTGAATGGCCCATGGCTGACGGCCGACTTCGGCCACAATCCAACCGGCCTGACCGGCAATGTAGGCCAAGGGGATGGTCCACAGTCCTACCCACTGCATCCAGCGCACATTTGCCATGCGCTTCTTATATATAAGGAATAAGATGACAGCAAAAAAGAGAATGAAGTAACATCCCAATCCCACCATGACGCGGAAAGCATAAAAGTTGAGCGGCACATTGGGCACCAGTTGTGCAGCATCGTCAACATAACCATAGCCCATATATTTCACATTGTGTTCCAGACGAGGCAGCAACTCGGCTGCCGTCTGTTCGTCACCGCTTTGTTTCAACAGGCGATAGGCATCGAGAATCTCGAGTGCCTGACGTCCTTTGTTCATCTTTTCAGTTGCCGAAAGAGCGGTGGTGCCGTCAGGCTGCGTGTAACCACCCGCAATGATGTCATTAATGCCCGGCACATAGCCGTCCAGGTCGCGCGTGGCCAGAAATGAGAGAACGTATGGCATTTTCCACTCAAAAAGAAATGGCTCGACACCGTCGTCATGACGCTCTTTCGACGGATTGAGCAGACCGATGACCGTAAGTCCTTGCTGTGTGCCTCCTTCATAGAGTCCCTCGATGGCAGCGAGCTTCATGGGTTGTGTCTGAGCCACCTTGTAGGCCGATGTATCGCCCGTCATGGCCACAATCAGTGAAGAAAAGAGACCGAAAATGGCGGCAATCCTGATGCTCGAAAGTGCCATCTGCTCATGACGCTTCTTGAGCAAATACCAGCATGCAATGCCCACCACAAACACAGCACCCAGCACCCAACAGCTCAGCACGGTGTGCAGATATTTGACGACAGCCACGTCGGAGAAAGCCACTTCCCAGAAACTTCCGACCGCCTGCATCTCATTGCGCATCGTGTCGGGATTGAACGTCATGCCCACGGGATGCTGCATCCACGAGTTGGCTACCAGAATCCACCAGGCCGAGATGGCGGCGCCCACGCCCGTAAGCCAAGTGGACACGAGGTGGAAACGTTTGCTCACACGGCCCCAACCAAAGAACATGACAGCCACAAACGTGGCTTCAAGAAAGAAGGCAAGAATGCCTTCAATGGCCAGCGGTGCACCGAAGATGTCGCCCACGAACCACGAGTAGTTACTCCAGTTTGTTCCGAACTCGAACTCCAGAATCAGTCCCGTGGCTACGCCGATGACGAAATTAATACCGAAAATCTTCATCCAGAACTTCGTGTAGCGTTTCCAGTGCTCCTTGCCCGTAGTGACATAGAGCGTTTCCATGATGCCCATCAGCAGAGCCAGCCCCAACGTGAGCGGCACAAAGAGCCAGTGGAACATCGCTGTCAGAGCGAACTGTGCCCGCGACCAGTCGATGAGTGATGCGTTGATTTGTTCTAACATGTTTATGAGAGATTTGGGTTAAACTTCATTAGAACAAATTTAAATATTTATCCGTAATAATTACAAGAATGAAAGAAAGAAAATACGCCCAAAAGAACAATTCGTCCGCCTCTCGACATCGACCCGGAGAAAACGGTGTCAGAAACCCAATGACAGCTGTGCATCGCCCAGGAGATTGAATGTGCGGCGATGGTAGGGCGAAACGCCATAGCGACGGATGGCCTCGCGGTGAGCTTTCGTAGGATAGCCCTTGTTGCCGTCCCAGCCATAGACGGGATATTCGACATGCAGGCGGTTCATATAGTCGTCGCGGTAGGTCTTTGCCAGGATGGAGGCCGCAGCAATGGCCATGTATTTACCGTCGCCCTTCACCACCGTGGTGTAAGGCGTGTCACCATAGGGTGTGAAGCGATTGCCGTCAATGAGCAGATGTTCGGGACGCACTTTCAGGACATCGACAGCGCGATGCATGGCCAGGAAAGAAGCGCGCAAGATGTTGATTTCGTCGATTTCCTCGGGCGTCACCACGCCCACGCCCCAAGCTATGGCTTCGTGTTCAATGATCTCACGCAGGGCATAGCGCCGACGTTCGCTGAGCTGCTTGGAATCGTTGAGCCACTCGTTTTGAAAGTCGGGAGGCAGAATGACCGCTGCTGCATACACGGCTCCTGCCAGGCATCCACGCCCGGCCTCATCGCATCCGGCCTCCACAAGACCTTTATTCAAATAAGGTAACAACATAAGATAATAAAAAGTTAAGCATGGATAATTGTCCATTATCCATGCTCAATTTACTAAAAGCTGTATCCCAGACGGATGTAAAAATCGCGCAACTTGCTATTCCGGTCTTCAAGACTATTGGTCAAACCAAACTCATAGCCCAACTTCAGGGAGAAGTCACGATAAGTGCCCATTGCACCGACGCCAACACCGAAGTCTGCGGTGTTGGTGCCTTTCATATCATCATCGAGCACCATGAAACCCAAGTACGGGCCAGCCAAAAGGCTCACCTTGTAGCCAGCATTCTGATAGAAGTTCCAGCGAAAGTTTGCATCGAGCTGGATGAAGCCCGGACTCCAGCCATCAAAACCCTTGGTCACATAGGCCGCACCTGCGCCCCAACCAAACGACTCGGCGAAGGATTCCGCATATTCCAAACCAAAATTCAGGAATTTCATCTTCGAGTCAGAATCGGAGGAGACCCTGGACAAATTCATTCCATACCACACAGTGAAATTCTGTGCACCGGCACACACGGCCATCACGCAAAGACAGAGTGCCAAAAATAACCTTTTCATAATAATAGAATATTAAGAGATGAATAAACTCGCAGACAAAAAGAAGGGAAGTGCATAGAAAGTTCCCCGACACGGCAGACATCTGCGGGAAACATCGGTGAGAGAAGTGCGATTCTTTTCATTCTTCCTAAACTTATGTATAGTACTCAAACAAAGGGACAAACTTTCCCTGTATTTATTCAAAAATAAACATTTATGCACAAAAGACGCACCCCGACTGGTTAATATTAGTTAACCTCACATCTTTTCTGACATGCCGCATCCGGAATCCGGCTGACAGAGGCTGTGCGAACACTTCAGGTTAAAGAAAAAAACGTATTTTTGCGCCTCGCAAAACAAACACTTATGTCCATTGTCATCGGATTCATGCTGGCCGGCATCGCAGCCGGATACGTATTGCGCCGACATGCCGTGCGGGGTGTGTCGCAGGTCATCACCGTGCTCATTTGGACCCTGCTCTTCCTGCTGGGTTGGGAAGTGGGGAGCAACCGTCGGCTCCTCGAAGCCCTGCCGCACTTGGGAGGCGAAGCGCTTGTCCTCTCCGTGGGTGGAACGCTGGGCAGCGTGCTGGCAGCATGGGGGTTATGGAAAATCACCCTGCACAGAAAAAAGAAAGGAGGGCACTCATGAAAGGCAGTCTGGTCATTGTCGGCTTCTTCCTGCTGGGCATTGCGGGCGGACGGCTGTGCGGCCTGCCCGACGGACTACCACTGTCTGACGTCAGCTTTGCCGCGCTCTGTGCCCTGATGTGTTGCGTGGGGTTCAGCGTGGGGCACGACCCGGCAACCATCGCCCGCTTCCGCAGCCTGAATCCCGGACTGGCACTCCTGCCGCTCTGCACCATCATGGGCACACTGACTGGCAGCGCAGCAGTCTCCCTGCTCACGCCACACACGGCAAGTGAGGGTATGGCCGTGGGGGCAGGCTTCGGCTACTACTCGCTCTCAAGCATACTCATCACCGGAAGCAAAGGGCCCGAGCTGGGCACCGTCGCATTGCTCTCGAACATCATCCGTGAACTCATCACGCTGCTCTGTGCTCCGCTATTGGTACGCTGGTTTGGCCGCCTGGCTCCCATCGCTGCGGGCGGTGCCACCACAGCCGACACGACACTGCCCATCATCACCCGCACATGCGGCAAGGAAATGGCCGTGGTGTCCATCTACCACGGTTTTGCGGTGGACTTCAGCGTGCCGTTTCTGGTCACTTTTCTGTGCAGTTTCTAAGATGGCAGAAACACACTCATAAACAAGAACATAGCACGGACTTAACTCGGTGCTTGCCTGCCCTCTACTCCGCTCCCGCTTACCCTCCTTTCCGTCCTTGTCTACCCTCTATCCGGCTTACGGCCGCCCTTTATAGCTTCCCGGCCCGGATGAAAAGCGGGCGGAAACCACCGTATTGTCCGGACTGAAAAAACGCCCCATCGTGAACTTCTTTTTCTAAAAAGTTCTACCTATATATTAATATTCTATAAAAAGGAAAACTTGCACAAGGAAAACTCTTTAAATATAAATGGTTTTCCCACATCTTTGCTAAATAAAAATAATGCTATGGCCAATAAGTACGTGAAAGGGCACATCGCCAAGCCGGAGTTAGAGGAGAAAATCCTTGAAGTTACCATAGACTTGTTCTACAAACAGGGTATCAAACAAGTGAGAATGGACGACATAGCCAAGACACTGTCCATCTCCAAAAGAACACTCTATGAAATCTTCAAGGATAAGGAAACTTTACTCATGCAATGCATCAAGCGCGAACATGAGAAACGGAATGAATACATGCAGCAACTGAACCTCTCCCAATCCAACGTGCTGGAGATTGTGCTGCATCACTACCAGTACACCATTGAAATGCTGCCGCATATCAACCCGGTCTTTTTCGAAGACTTGAAGAAATATCCCAGCGTGATGTCACCCCTACGCGACAAACGCGTTGAAAATCTCAACCACGCGGTGGACTATTTCAACGAGGGCATCAAACAAGGCATCTTCAAGCCGGAAGTGAACATGGAACTGTTTATCCGCCTGCTCAATCTCACTACGGACAAATGCATAGAATCTGACATCTATAAGACCTATCCCATCACAGAAATCTATCGTGCCATTTTCTTCACTTTCCTGCGCGGCATCGCCACGGACAAGGGCCTTCAAATCATTGAAGAATTCATTCACAAGGCGAAAAACGAAAACGTGAAGATGCCTCAAGCCTGAGACACTGCTGGCGAATAGCCAATGCTGACGAAACAAACAAAATGCGGGCGCAAGCATGACCGGTTCACGTAAACCGGGGTCTGCTTGCGCCCGCATCCATTCATGAAGGGCTTTGCACAGAAGTGTTATTTCAAGTTGCCCACCTTAATCAGATATTCGGCAATCTGCACGGCATTCAGTGCGGCACCTTTCTTAATCTGGTCACCCACAATCCAGAAAGTCAGTCCGTTCTCATCTGTCAAGTCTTTGCGGATGCGGCCCACATAGACCGGATCCTTGCCAGCCAGGAAGAGCGGCATGGGATAGACCTTATTAGCAGGGTCGTCCATCAAGACGAGGCCTTCACCTTCGGCAAATGCCTTGCGTGCCTCCTCCACAGAGATGGGACGCTCGGTCTCAACCCAAATGCTCTCCGAGTGAGAACGAAGAGCCGGCACACGCACGCAGGTGGCACTCGTCTTCACGTCTGAATGCATGATTTTGCGCGTCTCGTTGAACATTTTCATCTCTTCTTTTGTATAACCGTTGTCCATGAAGACGTCGATTTGAGGTATGACGTTGTAGGCCAACTGATAGGCAAACTTCTCCACCGTGACGGGTTCACCGGCCAGAATCTGACGATATTGCTCGTGCAGCTCGGCCATGGCGGCAGCTCCAGCGCCGCTGGCAGCCTGATAGGTGGACACATGCACACGTTTTATATGTGAAAGCTTCTCGATGGCTTTCAAGGCTACGACCATCTGAATGGTCGTACAGTTGGGATTGGCGATAATGCCGCGCGGACGCTCCAACGCGTCTTCAGCATTCACCTCGGGCACCACCAAGGGCACATCGTCATCCATGCGGAACGCGCTTGAATTGTCAATCATCACCGCGCCATACTTGGTGATGGTTTCTGCGTATTCCTTGGACGTGCCTGCACCGGCCGAAGTGAAAGCAATGTCCACCCCTTTAAAGTCATCGTTGTGTTGCAGAAGTTTGACTTCATACTCTTTACCGCGGAAGGCATACTTCGTGCCTGCACTGCGCGGAGAACCAAACAATAGCAAATCATCGATTGGAAAATTTCTCTCCTCGAGCACGCGAAGGAACTCTTGTCCGACAGCTCCACTCGCGCCAACAATAGCTACTTTCATCTTTTCTGTTTCGTGTTAGTTTGTGAATAAGTTCGTTTTTTGTTATTGCTGATTTAATAGGTTGCAAAAGTATAACATTTTGGCAGATAAGGGTGTATAAATCGGATTCTTTTTACTTATTTTGCAGAAGAAATCACAGAGCCTCATCGTATGCAGACAATAATAAGTCTTGATTGTTTTCCCATCACTGATCCCACTTGGATATTCTTCTTGGTGTTGGCCATTATCCTGCTTGCACCCATCATTCTGGAACGGCTGCATATCCCTCACATCATCGGCATGATTCTGGCGGGTGTGGTCATCGGTGAACACGGCTTCAATATCCTGGTGCGCGACAGCAGCTTCGAACTGTTTGGCAAAGTGGGGTTGTACTACATCATGTTCCTGGCAGGACTGGAAATGAACATGGAAGACTTCAAGAGCATCCGCGTCAAAGCCACCGTGCTGGGACTGCTGGCCTTCATCTTCCCACTGGGCATCGGCATCTGGACGAACATGAACATTCTGCACTACGGCCTGCTGACCTCTGTGCTCCTAGCCAGCATGTATGCCAGTCACACCTTGATCACCTATCCCATTGCCATACGCTATGGTTTGTCCAAGCAGCGTGCCGTGGGCACGGCTGTGGGCGGCACGGCAGTGACCGACACACTGACCCTGCTCGTGCTGGCCGTCATCGCTGGCATGTTCAAGGAAAACACTTCAGACATGTTCTGGATATGGCTCGTGCTGAAGTTCATCGTGACGGGAGCTGTCATCACATACACGTTTCCCCGCATCGGACGCTGGTTTTTCCGTCGCTACAGCGACCCCGTGCTGCAATATATCTACGTTTTGTCGATGGTCTTTCTGGGTGCCGGCCTGATGGAACTCATCGGCATGGAAGGCATCTTGGGCGCATTCCTTGTCGGACTGGTGCTGAACCGCCTCATTCCACACGTCTCTCCGTTGATGAACCATCTGGAATTTGTCGGCAATGCGCTGTTCATCCCTTACTTCCTCATCGGAGTGGGCATGCTTATCAATGTGCATGTGCTCTTCGGCCATATCAATTCCATTAAAGTGGCTGCCGTGATGATTGTTGTGGCACTGCTCGGCAAATGGATTGCCTCATGGTGCACCCAAAAGATTTTTCGCATGCGTGCAGTGGAGCGCCGTCTCATGTTCGGTCTCAGTAATGCACAGGCAGCAGCCACACTGGCAGCCGTGCTGGTGGGCTACAACATCATCCTGCCCACCGGTGAACGTCTGCTCAACGAAGACGTACTCAACGGCACCATATTGCTGATACTGGTCACATGCATAGCCAGCTCGTTCATCACCGAGAATGCGGCACGGTGCATGGTGACCGAGGAACATGAGAACAAAGATGTGGAAGACAAGACCAAACGGGATGAACGCATCCTCATCTCCATAGCCAATCCGGACACCATCCAAAGCCTAATGGACATTGCACTCATGATAAAGCATCCCAAGTATGGCAAAGGACTGGTGGCTCTGAGTGTCATCAATGACAGCAACGCCTCTGAAAAGAAAGAACAGAAGGCCAAACGCAACTTGGAACAAACGTCCATGATTGCCGCAGCCTCGGGGGTGGAAATCAACACCGTGCTGCGCTATGACCTGAACATTGCCCAAGGCATCATCCACACAGCCAAAGAACATGACATTACCGACCTCGTCATCGGACTGCACCGCAAGACAAACATCATGGACTCTTTCTTCGGCAACCTTACGGAGAGTTTGATCAAGGGCACACACCGCCAAGTGATGATAACCAAACTGCTCATGCCGGCCAACACTTTGCGACGCATTGTCGTAGCTGTGCCGCAACAAGCAGAGTTTGAAGTGGGATTTCCCAAATGGGTGGGCCAGGTGTGCCGTCTGGGGCGGGTGTTGAGCTGCCGGGTGCATTTCTTTGCCACAGGGCAGACCTTAAAGTTTCTCAAACGAACGATAGAACGCACAGAACCCGGGACGAACACGGAGTTTACAGAGCTGGACGATTGGGAAGACTTGTTGCTACTCACCGGCCAAGTGAATTATGACCATCTCTTCGTTGTCGTGTCGGCACGAAAAGGCTCCATCTCCTATCAACCTTCGTTTGAAAAGCTCCCTTTACAAATATCACGATACTTTGCCAACAATAGTCTCATGGTGATCTATCCCGACCAGCTGGGCGATCCGCAGGAACTCATATCATTCTCCGAGCCACACCAAACTGTGGACTCGAAGGCTTATGAGACGGTGAGCAAGTATCTTAACAAATGGTTTAAGCCTGAATCTTAATGACACTGGATAATCTCCCCGAATGGCAAGAACGCACCCGCCTGCTGCTGGGCGAGGAACGTATGGCACGCCTGCAACGGGCACACGTCCTGGTTGTAGGCACAGGCGGCGTGGGCGCATACGCTGCGGAAATGATTTGCCGTGCCGGCGTGGGACACCTGACATTAGTTGATGCCGACACCGTGCAACCCTCCAACATCAACCGCCAACTGCCTGCCCTGCATTCCACCATGGGGCAAGCCAAAGTCGATATTCTTGCGCAACGCTTTCGCGACATTAATCCCGAGTTAGGTCTTACCATCCGAACCGAATACTTGACAGAAGCAAGCATCCCATCCCTGCTTGACAGTGCCCGATTCGACTTCATTGTTGATGCCATTGATACCATCAGTCCTAAATGCAGCCTTATCAGCGAAGCATGGCATCGTCACATTCCCATTGTGTCGAGCATGGGTGCCGGTGCAAAGCATGACCTGACAAAAATCCGCTTTGCCGACCTTTGGGAGACCTATCACTGCGGACTGAGCAAAGCCGTGCGTAAACGCTTGCAGAAGATGGGACCGAAGCGAAAACTGCCCGTCGTATTCAGCATTGAACAGGCCGACCCTCGCGCCGTTCTCCTTGTCGAAGGCGAACGAAACAAGAAATCTACCGTCGGCACGGTGAGCTATATGCCGGCTGTATTCGGTTGTTACCTTGCACAATATGTAATCGAACACTTATGATAGAACTCCGAAGAATCACCAAGAGCTTCGGCTCACTCCAAGTGTTGAAGGGAATAGACCTCGACATCGGACACAAAGAAATAGTCAGTATCGTGGGACCAAGTGGAGCTGGAAAAACAACTCTGCTGCAAATCATGGGAACACTCGACAAACCGGATAGCGGCACTCTGCACATCGACAGCGTGGACGTGGAACAGCTGAATGAGAAAGAAATGGCACGCTTCCGCAACCTCCACATCGGGTTTGTCTTCCAATTCCACCAGCTACTGCCAGAATTTACGGCCCTCGAAAATGTCATGATTCCGGCCTACATTGCCGGGATGAAACAAAAACAGGCAGAAGTCCGTGCCCGTGAACTGCTTGATTTCATGGGAATGACTGACCGAGCAACACACAAACCCAACGAACTGTCAGGTGGAGAAAAACAGCGGGTGGCCGTGGCACGGGCACTGGTCAATCATCCGGCCGTAGTACTGGCTGACGAGCCGTCGGGCAGTCTTGACATGCAGAACAAAGCCGAACTGCATCAGCTTTTCTTCCACCTGCGCGACACTTTTGACCAGACATTCGTCATTGTGACTCACGACGAAGAACTGGCACGGCTCACTGACCGTACTGTACACATGGTCGACGGGCGCATCGAACAGACAACACATCTGATGCCACAAACTTAACAACAGACTTACAAAACCTCTTAATTAATAATCATGCACATACGATTAGGACGATACAACCAGTTAGAAGTCGTAAAAGAAGTCGACTTCGGCGTTTACCTTGACGGAGGCGATGACGGCGAAATCTTGTTGCCGGCCCGTTATGTCCCGAAAGATTGTCAACCGGGCGACATGCTCAATGTATTCATCTACTTGGACAACGAAGAACGCCTCGTGGCCACCACCCTCACCCCTTATGCACAAGTGGGCGACTTTGCCTGCCTGCAAGTGGCTTGGGTTAACCAATATGGAGCGTTTCTCGACTGGGGACTAATGAAGGACTTGTTTGTGCCTTTCCGCGAACAAAAGAACAAGATGGAAAAGGGACGACGCTACGTGGTGCACATACACGTCGATGAAGACAGTTACCGCATCATGGCTTCGGCAAAGGTGGAACACTACCTGTCAGACGACATGCCTCCCTACCACCCCGGTGACAGCGTGGAGGTCATGGTGTGGCAACGCACAGACTTGGGATTCAAGGTCATCGTGGACAACAAATTTGGAGGACTGATTTATGCAAAAGAAGCTGTACGCCCGTTGGAGACTGGCATGAAACTGGAAGCCTATGTCCGGCAGGTGCGCCCCGACGGAAAAATCGACATCGTGCTCCAACCCGACGGTGCACGCAAGGTGGACGACTTCGCCAAAGTGCTCTTGGACTACATCCGGCAACACGACGGCTACACGACCTTTCACGACAAGACTCCTGCCGAAGACATCTATGCGACCTTCGGCGTGAGCAAGAAAACATTCAAGAAAGCCGTAGGGGAACTCTACAAAAAACATTTAGTGACGCTTGAAGAAAAAGGCATCCGCCTTCATGAAAATTAAGGCAATGCCCATCAAACCTTGACCGCCTTCCGCTCGCCCGTTGATTATGTCTGTTCTCCTTCTCTTTTAAGCCTATGTAAACGAAAATCATGTCTCATCTTAACACAACAAAAATGAAACAGGAGATACAAATCTATTGTAAGAATTGTCAAAAGACCAAGAGCTTCCCCATAGGCAGCTCACTTCTTGAGATTTATAAAGGCTTTGACCTACAAATGCCCTACGGTGTAGTCAGTGCCAAGGTGAACAACCACGTGGAAGGACTCAATTTCAGAGTGTATCACAACAAAGACGTGGAGTATCTCGACATTTCTTCAGAATCGGGACTGCGCACCTATGTGCGTTCGCTCTGCTTCGTGCTGTGCAAAGCCGTGTCCGATGTGTTTCCTGAAGGAAGAATCTTATTGGAACACCCTGTTTCGAAGGGTTTCTACTGCGACTTGCGCATCGGCCGCGAACCTACGCTTGACGATGTGGCCCGCATCAAGCAACGCATGAACGAAATCATCAGCGCCGACATGCCTTTTCATCGCATCGAAGAGCACTCGACAGACGCCATACGCGTGTTTGAGGAACGGGGCATGACAGACAAAGTGAAGCTGCTCCGCACCACGGGTCGCCTCTACACCAACTACTATACGCTCGACGGTTTTGTGGACTACTACTACGGCAGCTTGCTCCCCAGCACAGGATGCCTCCACCTGTTTGACCTGACGAAATATTACGACGGGCTGCTGCTGCGCTTCCCAGACAGGGAAAGACCCCACATGCTGGGCGAAATGGTAAAGCAAGAAAAGATGCTTGATGTGTTCAAGGAAAACCACCGGTGGCAAGAAATCATGGGCGTGAGCACTGTGGGCGATATCAACGATGCCATCCGCAAAGGTCATGCCACCGAACTTATCAACGTAGCCGAAGCCTTGCAGGAGAAATGCATCGTCCGGATGGCCGACGACATCTGTTCACGGCCAGATGTGAAAGTGGTGCTCATCGCCGGTCCTTCATCGTCAGGAAAAACCACATTCAGCAAACGGCTGTCTGTGCAGCTCATTGCCAACGGCAGATATCCTTATCCGGTGTCGCTCGACGATTACTTCGTTGACCGCGAACACACTCCGCGCGACGAGAACGGAGAGTATGACTATGAATCGCTCCATGCGCTCGACCTGGAACTGTTCAACCAACACATGCAAGCACTTGTCCGTGGCGAACGCATCGAACTGCCACACTTCAACTTCAACACCGGAGCGCGTGAATACCGAGGGGACTACCTGCAACTGCGCGACAACATGATTCTCATTCTCGAAGGCATCCATGCCCTCAATCCTGAACTGACGCCACAAGTCCCGACAGAGAACAAATATCGCATCTATGTGTCGGCACTCACCACCACCCAGCTCGACACCCACAACTACATCCCCACCACAGACAACCGCCTGCTGCGCCGCATCATCCGTGACTATAACTATCGCGGATATTCGGCAGAGGAAACCATCTGCCGCTGGCCGAGCGTGCGTGCCGGAGAAGCCAAGTGGATTTTCCCTTATCAGGAAAATGCTGATGCCATGTTCAATTCCGCCCTGCTTTTTGAACTGTCTGTGCTGAAAACCCATGTGGAGCCTGTGTTGTGGGAGGTGCCTGAATCGTCGCCCGCTTACTCCGAAGCTTACCGCCTGCTCCACTTCCTGAGATATTTCGTGCCCGTGCCCGACCGCGACCTGCCGCCCACCTCGCTCCTGCGCGAGTTTCTGGGAGGAAGCAGCTTCACTTATTGAAACAAAAACAACGGGGCTTCTGTGGCACATTTCCCACAGAAGCCCTGCTCTT